>JAJZSX010000121.1 GCA_021849435.1 Actinomycetes bacterium
ATCTTGTCACTTAATCATTTCGTGAATCCACCTCTTGCAGCTTGGCCACCGCTTCGATAGACGCGAGCACAAACGCACCCATCGGTACCGCCGCGGCGGGCCAGGAACTACGGGCGACGCGAATCACCCTTGGTTTTGTCAATGATCTTGCCGGCCTTCTTCTCCGCTGACTTGGCCACCTTCTCGACAGCGCCTTCAACGCGGCCAATCTTTTCTTTGGCCTCGCCAATTCGACGGTCAGACTTGCCCTTGGACTCAAGCTTCTTGTTATTGGTGAGGACCCCTACGACCTCTTCTACTTGGCCCTTCACCTTCTTGGCTTTTCCTGCCATAACCCACCTCTCTCTTTGCTCGCGAAGATCAGCACTCACATTGATCTGACCACGCCGCTAGTCGGGCCGTACTTGAGATAAGACTCTGTGCCGCGCCGACGACATTCCAATCAGCTACTTCGTCAATGGCCGTCGGCGTATGTGTACGAAAAACGGTCGTGACTCCCCGAGTTGCGGAGGTGCGGGACACGATCATCCACGCGGTAGATGGAGTTGTCAGCATCCGTTCATCACGATCCATCGCGTACCTCCAGGTCACGTGCCCGTCACTCCAGTGGGCGAAAACATCAATGAACGGAATCGCTCTCAGACTCGACTCTAGGAGAGGAACGCCACCACCACCAATGCCCTTCTCCCTAAAGGGTTTCGACCCATCTCCTCACTGCGAGCACCGGTTCAGTTGCGGCTCCCACCTGTTCGAACTGGTGATCTCCTCAGGCGGCCACTCTCTGTCGTGCTGGTGCGCGATTTGTTGGCCAATACACGATCATCCCACCACGCTGGTGCGCTCGATCACCTGGGACCAGGGAACAGAGATGGCGCGTCACAAGAAGTTCACCGTTGACACCGGAGTTCAGGTCAACTTCTGCGACCCCAACAGCCTCGGCAACGTGGGTCGAACGAGAACATGAACGGTCTCCTTCGGCAATACATGCCCAAGAGCACCGACTTGTCAGTTCACAGCGCGGAGGACCTCGAGGCGATCGCCCGCAGTCTCAACGAACGACCGCGCAAGACGCTGGGATATATGACACCATCGGAGAACCTTGCCGAGCTTATTGCGCTGACCGCTTGAATCCGCCCGTGCCACGCGTGTGGTCACGTCCAAGACATTGGCTGGTTGGAGCACTGGACCTGTGAAGAGTGCAACTCTTCACATCAGCGCGATGACAACGCAGCAATTAATCTCGCCCGTTGGGCGAGCCGGGGCTCAGTTGGAGCCCCGGTGAAGCGTGGAGCCGAACGTCAGACTGGGGTTCTCTCAGCGGCTGGCGATGACACGCGAAAGGGAAGTCCGGCGTTAGTCGGGCCGAACAACTCCGTGAGGAGTGCAGCATGAGTGGACTCACTAGAGATCACTCAGTTGCAACGGATCGAGCACTCACCCGTCAGCGACCAGGTGGGCTAATTCGTTGTCGTCTTTCGCGGCCCCGACAACATCCAGCTCGAGTTCGTGAGCATGGGATAGCGCCTCGGCGCAGCGACCCGCGAGGGGCCATTGTGGCGCTCACCCGGCCAAAGTCATTTGAAACGTCAAGTACTCGACGTCCAGCGCGTCGCGCGTCAATGTTCTTCTCGCCACCACTTCTGCGCTGAGGCCCGCACCGTCGGCGAGTCGGAGAAAGTACTCGAGGTCGCCGCTCGTGCCAAAGAACATGAGCAGCCGCCCCCCGGGGCGAAGATGCGACGCCACCTGATCGAAGAAGGTTGTCAGCGTCCGATAGCCGTGATCGGTGATCGCACTCTCGAGGAGATCGCGCGCGGGGAACCAGCGAAACGGGGGATCGAAGATGATCAGATCGAAGGACTCCGGAACCTCGCCAAAGACATCCGAATGGCGAAACTCGACCCGATCGGCGAGCCCGTTCGTGTACGCGTTCGTCACCGCCGCCTCGATGGCAGCGGCGTTGGTGTCGACGCCGACGACCCGCGACGCGATGGACGCGGCGAGCAGGGCGTTCACGCCGCAGCCGGTCCCCATGTCGAGCACGTGATCGTCGGGGCGCACCACCGCGAGGACGTGCTCACCCAGGAGATGCGACATACCCGTGATGGGCTGGACGCTCGCCGGCACCCAGAGGTCAAGTCCGAGGTACGTAAAGCGCTGGCCGGTACCGGCCTCACGCTTCATCGCGACGTAGGCGTCATCGTGCCATCGTGCGATGGCCGCTGCTCGCTCGCCTGACATGTTCGGGATGTGCTCGTCAGGCACGCGACGACTCCCGGAGCGGAATCGATTGGGCGAAGCGAAAGACGTCGTCAGGATCGGCCCAGCTCTTCACCCGGCTGAGGCGCGCGACGTGGTCGCCGTAGTACGCGTCGAGCCAGCCCTCGAGGGTGGGGTCGATGTAGTTGACGTAGGCGCCGTCGATCGGCTCGAAGACGTGGGCCGCGAGCTCGTCTAGCCACTCGTCACCGGCGGCCACCTGCGCGCGAGACGAGTAGGTGGACCACGAGTGCGTTGCCTGGATGCCGGCGATGGCCAAACGGTGGGCGAAGGCGGTCGCGTCGGCGCTCACGCCCGAGACGGCCCCGCCGAGGGCGTCGAAGGTGAGCGCAGCGCCTAGGTCGGGACTGCGCCCGGCGAGCTGCTCGAGTGAGCTCAGCGCGTTCTCGACACGCGCGGCACTCCACGGTGCGACCACGAAACTCGACTTGGCGTGAAAGGCCGCGCGGCTGAGGACGCCTGCGCCGTAGCCCCTTAGGTGACACGCGGCGATCGAGAGCGAGCTGCAGCCCGCCTCGATGGCCATCGCCGCGAGGTAGTCGTCGCCGCCCACGAAGCGCGAGGTCGGTGACGCGCCAGTCTGGGTGATGAAGGATTTGAGGAGTTGATCAAGGCTCGACGTCGAGCCGCACCAGAGGCCGCTCACCGTGACGCCGAGCCCGTCGACGCCGGCGCTCTCGAGGACGCAGTTTGCCCAGAGGTCGTCGCTCTGTTGGGGCAGCCACGACATCCACGCCATCAGGACATCGCGAGCCGTCGACCACTCAAAGCGCAGGCTGAAGAGAGCCATCGGGGGAATCTCATGCGTGGAAAAGGTCAGTTGCGTCGTTACGCCGAAGTTGCCACCGCCACCACCGCGCTGGGCCCAGAGGAGTTCGGGGTGGGTGGCGTCGTTCACCGTGAGAGTCGTCGAGTCGGCGAGCACCGTTGTCGTCTCGACGAGGCTGTCACACGTGAGCCCGTAGCGACGGGCCAATACGCCGACACCACCGCCGAGGGTGAGTCCAGCCACGCCCACACTCGGGCATGAGCCCGCCGGCACGAGGCGTCGGTTCTCGGCGAGCGTGTCGTAGAGGTCGATGAGGCGTGTTCCCGCACCGACGATGACGCGCGAGCAAGAGCCGTCGACTCGCACCCGAGCGAGGGGACTCACGTCGATGACCAGCCCGTCGTTACAGGAGTAGCCAGCGTAACTGTGGCCGCCCGAGCGGGCGGTCACGGCGATCGAGTGCTCGCGCGTGAAAGCGAGGCAGCGCGCCACGTCATCGTTGGACGCGCAGTAGGCGACTGCCATGGGATGCGCGGGCGCCACCGCGACGTCGTAGAGAAGACGACTCTGGGCGTAGGCGGCGTTACCGGGACGAATTAGGTTGCCGCGTAGGGAGCGGGCCAGTCGTCGCCAGTCGAGGTCGCTGGCCGGGCGACCCGCCGCGGTCGTCGTGGGGCTCGGCGTGGGCGTCGACGTCGATGGGGTACAGCCCGTGAGGGCGGTGCCCGCCGCCACGGCGAGTCCGAGTACCCCCCAGGATGCCCCCCGCCGGAGGAACTGACGGCGGGTCGGCGCGTCCATGGGCTGACGATAGCGCGGGTCGGTAAGTGTCGCGCCCCGCTGGACACGTCAAGAGTGATGAGAGGAGACCCATGAGCGAGGTCATCGAGGGCGAACGGAATCGTGCGACGATTCCCTGGAGTATCGCGTCGGCGGTCGTTGTGGCCGTGGCGCTGATCGTGAGTGCGGTTGTTCTGCGCCATCCCACATCTGCGACGTCACCCGCGACGATCACCGTCACGGGCAGCGGAACGGCGCAAGGGGCGCCCGACACCCTGAGCTACCAGATCGGAGTCAACTCGACGGCCGCCACGGTGGCGGCTGCTCTGGAGGAGAACAACTCTCGGGTGGGTGCTCTCGAATCCTCTCTCGTCGCCAACGGAATCGCCCGAAAGGATATGCAGACGACGGGTCTTAACATCTCGACCAACACGAATTCCTCGGGCGTCGTCACCGGCTTTACCGTCAGTGACGTCCTGAGTGTCGTGACCCATCGTCTGGCGAGCGCAGGTCGGACCCTGGACGCCGCGGTGCGCGTTGCCGGCAACGGGGCTCAGCTCTACGGAGTCACGTTCTCGTTGTCGAATCAGTCACGGGTTCTCGCCGCAGCGCGGGGGGACGCAATGAGGAACGCACGTACCGCGGCGGGCGAGTACGCGAGCGCCGCCGGCGCGAGTGTCCGGCGAGTCATCAAGATCTCCGAGCAGAACACTGCGTCGCCGCTGCCCTACGCTGTTTACGGCACCGGGTTCTCGGCGGCCAAGTCGTCGGTGCCCCTCCAGCGAGGCACCACGAGGGTCAATGCTCTCGTGGTGGTTGTCTACGCGTTGAATGGCTGACCCGACCCTCGTCGCGGTGCTGGGCGAAGCGCAAGATGAGCAAGCCGAAGAGCAAGGAGACGACGACGCCCACACCGACGCCCAGCGAGATCAACGTGTTACGGAAGTCGAGTCCGGACAACGACGTGTCCAACGTGAGGTGGGCGGAGGCGCTGAGGATATCTCGCACGCCCGCGAGGATGCCGATTACGACAAAGGGACGGACCGGAAAGGTGAAGGACCGCAGGTTGCCGAAGACGGTGTGGGCGATGTCAATCAAGATGATCACCACGAGAATGCCGTCGATGGCGGTCACCACTGCTTGTGGCACGGCGGAGTTGACCCGCATGAAGTCCACGATGGTGCGCACGAGCACGTCGCCGGCAACGATCAGGAGGCTCAGTACGATCGAGTACTCGATGATGGACATCAACAGCTTGATCACCGAGTCAGGCCCTCTGGGTCGGGTCTTGGCGTTGGTCGGTTTCACGTCGGCCACCCCATGACCCTAGCGGCGCGCGGTGGCCACGTCCTCTCGCGGGCGGGCAAATGGGTGTAAATCGAGCTGTCTCGTCGAGGAGGGTCGTCACAGCGCGGGTCATCTGAGGGGTCGTGGCGAGGGCACTTTAGACGCTCGGCACCTCGGACAGGCCGACCGCGACATCGCCTCACGTCGGTCATCTTGGGCGCACTCGGGACAGTCTTGTAGTGCTGGGCGGCACGGGTGCTGTGAGCGACCCTGTAGCAGACGATGCCCGCCGCTTTGCCGCGCCACTTTTGATGGAGGAAGTCGGCGTCCTTTGTCGCGGCGATGTAGCTGTGGTTGCGTTCGAGCAGCACGAAGTTCACGGCCTCGTCGCGGCGCATCGTCGCCGACTAGCGGCGCGTGTGTTCGCGCCCGTAGTTGACCAGAGATGGCTGGCGCGCTCATCAAGCAGTGGCAGGTTCGTCTGGGCAAGATCGATCAACTCGACATCGAAGTCTGATCGCGCGCTCGCCACGTCGCTGGCCCAGCGGGCTATGGCTTCTCCCGCCCACACGGGTCGCCTGCTGCCGAGGATGCTTTGGAGGCGGATCCGAGTGTTAGACATAGACCCTTACTCGACCAGGTACACCTAGATCGGCGATTAGGGCGAAATAAGAGTCGATTTACACTCCAATTTCCCTGGGATGGAACTCTCGGTACACTGCCCAGTAATGACGAAGCAGAGTCGGTCTGCGCCGGTGATGAAGGCCGTGTTGGACGCGGTCGCCGAGCGCCTGCTCGATGGGGATGAACTGCGTATTCGAATTCCAGAAATCTGTCAGGCCACGGGCGTGAATTACGGCAGCGTTTATCACCATTTCGGCTCACGCGAAGGAGTAATCGACGCGGCCTACGAGGCGTTGTTCTGCACCCACGCCGAGCAGGAAATCGCCCGTTGGGAGCTCCTCGCTTCGGCGGCGTCGCGCGAGTCGTTCGACGCGGGCCTGCGCGAGCTGTTGGATCCGGCGAACCACGATGCGATGCGCGTGGGTCGTGCCATGACCACGCGGATCGTCGCGGCGGCCGAGACGCGTCCGGCACTGCGCGGCGTCGTCGTTTCGACCCAAACGCGGGTGAGCGACGCGTGCTCGCGCGCCCTCGCCTACGGGCAAAGCCAGGGCTGGCTGCGAGCCGACGCGACGCCTCAGGCCATGGCGGGGCTCGTCGAGGCGGTGGCCGTTCGCTACGGGGCCCAGGATCTGGTTGGCGAAAACACCAGCGGGCGGGCCGATGTCGCACGACTGGTCTGGCGGTTCCTGCTGGGTGCCCGTGATCGAGATGTGCTGAACTGAGATGGTGAAGGCCCTTCGCCTGGCGGGCGCCGTCGTCATCGCGGGTTCACTGCTCCTGTTCGCGGCTCGCGCCACGGCCACGGCGTCGCTCACGCCGGCCAGCGAGCCGTGCACGGCGAGTGCTCTCACCAGCCAGCTGAGCCACGTGGCATCGGTCCAGGGCTACGGGTGCGAGGGAGACTGGGCGTACCTGTGGGCCACACTCTCGGTTGCGGGCAACGAGGTCAGCGTGACGGAACTGATGTCCGGCGCGACGGGAACGTGGAGTGCGGTGTCGCGTGCGACGTACTGCCACGCGGGGTCGTTGCCCGACCTCGTCTATCGACGTGCCTGTTTCTCCAACTGACCCGTCCTAACGCCCGTCGCATGATGTCCTAGTCTCAAGCCGTGCGAGGTCGCGGACTCGGCTCATTGGCGTGGGCCTCGGCCCAGGACCTCTTCGACCAGACCACGTCCTTTGGCCGCCTCGCGCTCGTGCACGTGATCATGATGGCGGGCGACACGCTGGTGACCGTTTCTCTGGCGGGGTCGTTGTTCTTCTCGGTCTCGCCGACCGAGGCCAAGAGCCGAGTTCTGCTCTACCTGCTCATCACGATTGCACCCTTCGCCGTCGTTTCGCCGGTGCTCGGACCGTTGATCGACCGCTCGACGCACGGGCGTCGCATCCTCGTG
>JAJZSX010000122.1 GCA_021849435.1 Actinomycetes bacterium
GAAAGATGCCTTCGGTGGCCTTTTAATCCCAAGGTGCCGGGATCGAGACCCGGGCGGCCCACTGAGCACACGTGAACGTTCACGCTCATGACTCGCAATGGTATCGGTGCCCCGAGACAAGAGTCGAAGATCTTCAACTTGCTCACCGCCTCGAGAGCAATCCCCGTTCCGACTCGCCAACCCGTCGCACACTGCTCCAGGGCTCCTGTCAGGCCACCGACCTCTGGTTCACCTCCCACTGAGTGGCCACCCCGGGACAGCTCTTCTCGACGGAACGAAATCGACGGCGCCGCCCACTGCCACTCCCCACAGTTGGGGAATTTCGACACTCACCCCTGGGGGGTTTCCATCATTCTGGTCACTAAGTACTTGAGGCCGCTAAATCATCCGCATGGTTCCGTGGGGTGGTAAACATGCCACGCGCTTCGCTTGCATCAGAGTAAAGCTAATTTCACACGCCGAGCGCAGGAGATACCACGATGGCCTGGTCCAAGACAGTATTCTCGCACAACGGCGCACCGTGCAGTGTTTGCGGGAGATTGGTGCAGAAAGGCACCGAGGGCTGGACGGACTCATCCCAGCCCAGGGGGAAGCGTGTGCGCTGTTTGATGTGCGGGCCCGTGGAAATGGTCACGTCACCAGCAGATCCGGTGGCGGGCTCCTCGGCATTGCGCCATGACAAGCGCTACCGCGGCAACAGCAACCTGAAGGGTGCCCAGGGGGAGTACCTAATGGGAACGTACCTGGCCGCGGATCTGGCCCCGGGGGCCCGCGTCCTCACCGATCGCAAGGTTCCGGGCGACTCCGAGGCGAACATCGATCACATCGTCGTCGCCTCCACTGGCGTATGGATCATCGACTCGAAGAAATGGTCCGGGGAGATCAGGTACCGCAGCCCCGGGTTCCCGAGCACCGACCCTCGCAGGTATCTCACGGTGGACGGGAAGGACCGGACCTCAAACATCGCCAACATCTACCGACTTGTCATCCCTGTCGCCGGAGTGATCGGGGACACAAAAGTTCCGGTGCACCCGGTGCTCGCGTTCGTCGAGGCCATGTGGGGTATCAAGGAAGGTCTGCACTTCAAGAGAGGTAAGGGGCCCTATGAGCACGAGGGCGTCCTCATCTCTGGTGGGCACAGCTTCATCGAACTCATTAACGCGACCGGACCTCTATTGCCCGACGCCGTTGAAACTCTCTGGCGGAAGCTCGACGCGGCAATGCCTCCTCGCTAGCCTCGATCATTCGTGAGAGTTTTCCGAGGGCGTCTCGCCGTACTTTGTTGATTGATGGAAGCCGACTGGCGTTACTTTCGCCATTGTCTCGATTGTCGTGACGCCCATGGCGTCGATTTCGACCATGCAAAGTGACCCGACGGGTGCCGTCGCACAAGTTGATATGTAGCATCAGGTACGAGCTGATACGTCGGTCGCGGGAGAATTGGTCACAGCCCTCGAGATTGACAGGAGGTCAGTCTCGCAGTGTTGACACCAATCGGCACCATGGAGGACGGCAAGCCCGCGTCTTGACACATCAGGGAACCTGGGTGAATACCCTTGCATTCAATCAAGCGGCGCCAGGTCGGCTCAAGCGCCTCTGCGCCTGCCATCACCGTAAAGCCAACTCCCGTCCTCGACGGGTGTGGTCGAATTCGTCCTCGGGGCCACAATCGGGCAGTGTGCGATCGGCACCGCGCTTCGGCAACGATACTTTGGAGCCTCACCCTCCTCACCCAGCCTGGTGGAACGGGTGCAGGACGTGGCACACCGATTCGATGGCGTGCCGGGAACGAAGCGTCACGGTCTTCACCACGGCGCTCCAACGCCCGGTTCGCGGGCGCTCTCTACGCGACCTCGGACCAGCCCGACTCCTGGCCGCCCACGCGCACGCAAAGGGAAGCCCGCAGCGAAACGTCGGTCTCCGAGATGAGCCCGCCCGGCACAGTGGTGGCGTGGTTAGACAGCGCGCGAGGACGGTCGTTGAATGGGCCGAGCGAATTCACGAGGTACCCCCAACCCACGATGACGTCACGGTACTACTCGACGGGCGGTGTCCCGATTCGAGAGATCCAGTCTGGGCGGCCTCAAGGAGGTAGACGCCATCTCTTCCGTGAAAATAAACGACATGCACAACCGGATCGCTCTACAGCGCCCCCCCCCCCCCCACCCCACCCCCCCCCCCCCCCCCGCAAACTTCTTGCAGTCCCAAGGTGCGGGGATCGAGACCCGGGCGGACCACTGAGAACCCAAGCGCGACAAGGCCTTAGCGATGCCGTAGCCTCGCCGTTCTGCTCGTGACGAGGCACGCCCTCCTCGCACCGAACCCACCGTTAGCTTGCGGTGGTCTTTCATACTCTTCACCAATTCGAGCCTCCCTTCACGCGATAACCCTCCCATCGCCATGACGTTCCCTGCTCGACGCACGCGATTAGCACCAGCGGCCACCCAGGTACGGACCCGACGAGCCGACCCGGGCGTCGTGCAGCAACCGAGTCCATCGTCGACTACCAGCACCTGGTGAAGGATGGTATGGCGTACACGGCAATCACGCCACCAGTGACCACTCGTCGAAAACGACGTGCCAACTCTCAAGACCGTCTCAGGAGCAATAAGTACGAGAGTATGAAAGCCACCACGATTCCAACATTGACGAGCAGTCGAGCCGAGAAATTGTGCCGAAGGAAGAAGAAGTCGATGCTGACGATAAGGGTCACCATCACGAGCAGGTAGACGACGACCACCGTCCTCATGTGCACCAACCTATCCCCACGGACCACTGCCGCAGCCATGCCCGTCAGTGGAGGAACCGGTCGTGCGCGGTACCCCTACCGTGGCGAACGACGCCATGTCATCCACGGTGCCATCGCCGCAACCGCCACAAGAGTCTGCACTGCCCGCGTCGCGCGCAACGCTCTCCACGTTCTCGCCGTCATCCCGTGACGAACTCGGCCACCGCAGAGCGAGACCGTGACCACGGGTCTCCTCGTGCCCTCCCTTCGACGGATGATGAGCGAATGTCGTCCGCGGTAGAGGACCGAGCACAGAGCACGCCTGGAGTGGGCCCCGGGTGATGATCCCCCCGGCTCGCTACTCTGACGAGATGTCCTGGCCCGCCCAGCGCGTCACATCGATCCTGCTCACGGGTGGCGCGAGCCGCAGGATGGGGCGCGACAAGGCGAGCCTGCGTATCAACGGGTCCACCTTGGCTCGCCGCACGGCGGCTCTCCTCGAACGCGTGACTCTCACCGCGCTGGAGGTCGGACCGGGCACGTCGGGGCTGTGGGCGACCAGAGAGGTCCCTCCGGGCGCCGGCCCTCTCGCGGCAATCGCCGAGGGCTGCCGCGCACTGCGCCAACACGGTCACGACGGAGGCGCGCTCGTCGTCGCGTGCGACTTACCCTTCGTGAGCGAGGATCTCCTGCGCTTCCTCGTCGCCTACGACGCGCCGGGCTCGGTCGTTCCGATCGTCCGCGGCCGGGCGCAGCCACTACTGGCGAGGTGGGGCCAACACGATCTCGACGCCACGCCAGGCCTCGTCGCACACGGCGCCCGATCACTTCGCGCCCTGCTCGCTCGTCCCGGCGTGACCTTTCTTGATGCGTCGACGTGGAGTCACGTCGCCGACGACACAACCTTCGCTGATGTCGACAGCCCCGACGACCTCCGACGCCTCGGATTGTCCGTCGACGGCGAGGCGCCAACGAGCACAACGTGAAGCAGCACCGTCACGGGTGCCCCGCGTGCGACCGACCGCACCACCCTCACGTCGTCGAGACGAATCGGTGAGTCGTCACCGGTCGCCCGTCCCGCTCGCCGGCTGATCGACGTAGCGTGCCAACTCCGTCGCTTCGAGCACCGTGAGCCCGGCCGCGGCGGCCAGCCAACAGGCGACTGGAGCGGCGGTTCGATCCGACGCGTGCGCTGCCACTCCCGCGAGCGCGAGGATGGCTTCGCGCTGCGCCTCACTCGGCACCTCCTGGCCAACGAGCGCGGCGAAGGCGCTGATCCACTCGGTCCCCGACATGGTCATGCCCGCATCGTAGCCACCACCGTGGGCGTAGGGAGAAATCTACCGACGTCGCGGCGAGGCACCGACCCGTCGTCGGTAGGATCGACCCGAGCGGCTTGCGCGAGTCGCGGTGATCCACGGTGCGAGGGGGTGACGTGAGTCGAGTTTCGCCCGAACGACCGATCGTACGCATCACGGTCGGAGCCGATCGCGAGCAGGGCCGTGACGCCCTCTCTGGTGAGGAGCCCCTGGAGTTGCGCGTGGACGGCCGGTCGCTGGCGGTGACGATGAGGACGCCGGGAGCGGACTTCGACCTGGCCGCAGGATTCCTCGTCAGTGAAGGGGTCATTACCCGCACCGAGGAGCTGCGCGAGATTCGTTACTGCGTGGGGCGCGACGTCGACGAGGCCAACCAGTTCAACGTGCTCGACGTGCACCTCGCTGCGGGGATCACACCACCGGGCAGTGACGTGGCGCGAGCGTTCTTCACGACGAGTTCGTGCGGGCTCTGCGGCAAGTCTTCCATCGCGGCGGTGCGCACACGCTCACACTTCGACGTCCGCGATGACCCCCTCCAGGTGACCGCCTCGACCCTGGTGAGCCTGCCCGACCGCCTCCGCGCCGCGCAGCGCGTCTTCGAGCGAACGGGCGGACTTCACGCGGCGGCGCTGTTCAGCGCCGACGGCGAGCTCATCGTCCTGCGAGAGGATGTGGGACGTCACAACGCGGTCGACAAGGTGGTCGGCTGGGCATTGCGCGAGGGACGTGTGCCGATACGCGACTCGATCATGCTGGTGTCGGGCCGGGCGTCCTTCGAACTCGTGCAGAAGGCGGTGATGGCGGGTGTGCCGATGCTGTGCGCCGTGTCCGCGCCGTCGTCGCTCGCCGTCGACCTCGCGAACGAGTCCGGTCTCACCCTCGTGGGCTTCCTACGGGCACCCTCGATGGTGGTCTACGCCCGAGCCGATCGAGTGACGAACTCCACGGCCCCGGACTAACTACGTCATCGCCGCCGACGGAACCGACACCGGCTCCAGCCGGACGATGATGGACTTCGAGGTCGGCGTGTTGCTCCCGACCGCGGTCGAGTCGAGAGGGACGAGCACGTTGGCCTCGGGGAAGTAGGTCGCGGCGCACCCGCGCGGCGTCGGATAGGCCACCGCGCGAAACGCCTCGGCTCGACGCTCGCCATCCGACCACACACTCACGAGATCGACCGAGTCGCCGTCCGCAAGCCCCCGCTCGGCCAGGTCGTCGGCGTTGACGAAGACCACGCGGCGCCCGCCCTCGATACCGCGGTAGCGGTCGTCCAGTCCGTAGACCGTGGTGTTGAACTGATCGTGCGACCGAACGGTCTGCAAGATCAGGTGCCCCTCGGGCAGGTGGATCGCGTCGAGCGCGTTGCGGGTGAAACGCGCCCTGCCGGTGGCGGTCGCGAACGTTCGCGAGTCGTGCGGGCCCCGAGGCAGCATGAAGCCGCCCGGCTGACGCACCCGCTCGTCGAAGTCCTCGAACCCCGGGATCACCTGCTCGATGTGGCGGCGAATCACGCGGTAGTCGCCCGCCATCGCGCGCCACTCGACGTCCTCGCCGAAGAGCGCCTCGCCCAGTCCCGCCACGATCGCGACCTCGCTGCGCAAATGCGGCGAGCCCGGCGCGAGTCGTCCTCGCGAGGCGTGCACCATCGACATGGAGTCCTCGACGGTCACGAACTGCTCGCCACCCTCCCGCACGTCCCGCTCGGTGCGCCCGAGGCACGGCAGCAGCAGCGCCGACTCTCCGTGATAGAGGTGAGAGCGATTCAACTTGGTGGCGACGTGGACCGTCAACCGGCAGTTCGCCATCGCCGCCATCGTGACCGCGGTGTCGGGAGTGGCCGCGACGAAGTTGCCCCCCAGCGCGACGAAGACGTCGACCCGGCCGTCGCGCATGGCACGAATCGCCTCCACCGTGTCGTAGCCGGGATCGCGTGGGGGGGCGAAGCCGAACTCCTCACCCAGACGGTCCAAGAAGGCGTCGGGCATCTTCTCCCATATGCCCATCGTGCGATCACCCTGGACGTTGCTGTGGCCGCGGATGGGCGACGGACCGGCTCCCGGTCGTCCGATGTTGCCGCGCAGCAGGAGAAAGTTCACGATCTCGCGAATGGTCGCGACGGCATTACGGTGCTGGGTGATCCCCATTGCCCAGCACACGATCACGCTCTTCGCCGCCACGACGTCGTCGGCGAACTCCTCGATCTGCGTACGCGAGAGTCCGCTGGCTTCCTCGATCTGCGACCACTCGAGCTCTCGCCAGCCCTCGCACGCCTCCGCGAAGCCGTCACAGTAGGCGTCGATGAACGGATGGTCGACGATCGTGCCCGGCGCCCTCTCCTCCCTCGCCAGCAGCGCCTTGTTGATGCCCGCGAACATCCCGAGATCACCGTTGACCCGCACCGGGAGAAAGCGATCCGTCAACGCCGTGCCCCGGCCCATCACGCCCCGAGCCCGCTGGGGGTTCTTGAAGCGCACGAGCCCCGCCTCGGGCAGCGGGTTGGCCGACACGATCCTCGCGCCGCGACGCTTGGCCGTCTCCAGTGCGCTCAACATGCGGGGGTGGTTGGTGCCGGGATTCTGCCCGACGATCACGATGAGATCGGCGTGGTCGGTGATGTCCTCGAGGCTGACGGTCCCCTTGCCCACGCCGATCGTCTCGGTGAGCGCCACGCCACTCGACTCGTGACACATGTTGGAGCAGTCGGGTAGGTTGTTCGTCCCCAGGCGTCGGGCGAGCAGTTGGAAGAGGAAGGCGGCCTCATTGCTAGCGCGGCCGCTGGTGTAGAAGACGGCGCGGTTCGCGTCAGAGAGACTCGCCAGGTGCTGCGCGCACAACTGCAGAGCGTCGTCCCACGAGATCGGGGCGTAGTGGGTGGCCCCCGGCGCGAGGTAGAGAGGCTCCGTGAGCCGCCCGAACTGCTCCAACGAGTGGTCGTCGAGATCGCGCAGATCGTCGACGGAGTGCGTCGCGAAGAACGCGGGGCCCACCCGATCACGCGTCGCCTCCCACGAGACCGCTTTGGCCCCGTTCTCGCAG
>JAJZSX010000123.1 GCA_021849435.1 Actinomycetes bacterium
AGTAGCCCTGGTAGAGGTAACTGCCCGTCTCGACGAGGACGACGGGCATCGTGACCTCGGGCACGCTGGCGATGGACACCCCGGCGAAGTTGCTCGCGAGGCTCAGCATGTCACTCAGGGAGAACGAGGCGTCGACCTCGAGGTTCGGCGCGATCGCGGTGGCCAGCTGCTGGTCGGTCACGGGGTTGCCGAGCCCCTTCGCCTTCAACGCCGCGGCCACCACGCGGAGGAACTCGTGGTCGCGGCGGATGCGCGCGAGGTCGCTCAACGCCTCCTGGGGCCACGTCGCGTGGTTGGGGCCGTCGCCGGGGAAGCGGATCTGCAGGTGGCGCGCGCGCACCACCTGCAGCGCCTGGTAGCCGTTCAGGTGTTGACAGCCGGTGTGGGTGATGTTGAGGCCCGAGTAGGCGTCGAAGACCTCCATCGGGAAGTACATGTTGATCCCGCCGAGCACGTTGACGACGCTCGCGAAGGTGTCGAAGTTGAGCTCGATGTAGTGGTTGATCGGGATCCCGAAGTCGTTCTCGATCGCCGAGACCAGTTGGGACGGCCCCTGGTAGAGCGCGGCGTCGATCTTGTTCGCCCCAGTCGTGCGTGCGTTGGGCACGAACACGTCGCGCGGTATCGACAGCAGCGAGATGCGCTTGGTCGTGAAGTTCAGGTGCACGATCATCACGACGTCGCTGTTCACGCCGGTCACGCCCTGGGAGCACAGGCCGTACGCCTTGTTCTGGACCGTGAGCGCGCAGCGCGAGGTCGACCCCACGAGCAGGATGTTCTCGGTGTCGTTGTAGCGCACGGCCTCGTTCGTCACGTTGACGCGGTGCACGAGCGAGTTCAGATAGAAGTAGTCCCCCGCGACCCCGCCGACGATGAGGACCACCAGCACCAGCAGCACGATGGCGATCGTGCGTCCCCGGTGACCGCGGCGACGCCGGCGACGGTGGCGGGCGCGACGCCGCGCCCCGGACGATTGGGGCCTGCCCGCTGGCGACGAGTAGGGGTCTACTGGCACCGAACGACTCTAGTCGGGCACTCGTCGTGCTCCTCGTCGTCGGTCTTGCTACGGTGAACGAAAACCGAGGGGGGTTCGATGGTCTTCGACCGCGGCCTGGCCGACGAATTGCGCACGTGCGCCGCGCGTCACGTCGAGCGGGGCGTCCCGGGCCTCACCATGCTGGTCGCACGCGACGGCGCCGTCTTCGTCGAGGCCGTCGGTTCGCTCGGAGACCGACGGGGTCCGACGACCCGCGACGCGCAGTACCGCATCGCGTCCACCACCAAGATCGTGACCGCGCTCGCCACCCTCGCGCTCGTCGAGGACGGTCGCCTCGGGCTCGACGACCCGGTCGAGACGTTCCTGCCCGAGCTCGGCGCGCCACGGGTGCTCGCCGCGCCCGACGGCCCGCTCGACGACACCCGCCCGGCGCGTCGATCCATCACCGTGCGCGACCTGCTCACCTTCACGAACGGGTTCGGCATGTATATCGATATGTTCGCGGCACCGACGCCGTGGCCGATCGTCCTCGAAGAGCAACGACTCGGCCTGGCCTCGCTCGGACCACCGAACCCGACCGTCCAGCCTCCGCCCGACGAGTGGATCGCGCGGCTCGGCAAACTGCCGCTGCTCGCCGAACCGGGCACTCGCTTCCTCTACAACACGGGCGCGTCGATCCTCGGCGTGCTCATCGGCCGCGCCAGTGGCACGTCGTTCGGGGCCTACCTGCGCGGGCGGATCCTGGATCCGCTCGCGATGACCGAGACGGACTTCTACGCGTCGGACCCTCAGCGACTCGCCACCGCCTACCGGCCAACGCCCGCGGGCCTCGAGCGCGCCTTCGAGCTCGACGAGGCCTACACGCACCCGCCGGCCTTCGAGGACGGCGGGTGCGGACTCGTCGCCACGGTGGACGACCTCTACGCCCTCGCCCGGCTCCTGCTCGACGAGGGTCACGACCTCGTCTCGGGCGCCGCGATCCGTTCGATGACGAGCGACCAGCTGCGCGACGAGCAGAAGGTCGACGGCGCCTTCGGACCCGACTTCTTCGCCGAGCGCTCCTGGGGCTACGGCCTCGCCGTGAACCGCGACGGCTCCTACGGGTGGGACGGTGGGCTGGGCACCTCGTTCCTCGTCGATCCACCACGCCAGCTCGTGGTCATCGTGCTCACTCTACGACTCTTCGAGTCGCCCGAGACACCGGCCGTGCACCGTGAGCTGCGAGCGATCTCGCGCGGCGCACGTCATGAGCGAGCCGCATCGAATCCTTCAGCGACGACGTGCTCGCCATCGCGATCACGATCATGGCGCTCTCCGTGCACCGGCCAGAGGGCACGGGCTTTAGCGCCCTGCGCGGCGCCACACCGTCACTACTCGCCTACGCACTGCGCTTCATCTACTCGCGATCTACTGGAACAACCTCCACCGCCGCCTGTTGAAGATGGTGAGGCGCGTCACCGGATCGCTCATGTGGTCGAACCTCAACCTGTTGTTCTGGCTGTCACACTTTCCCGTCACGACGGCGTGGATGTCCGAGGGTCACTTCGCGGCTGACCCCGTGGCGACCTGTGGCGTCGTGCTCGTCTGGGCGGCCATCGACTACGTCATCGTCCCGTGGGTGATCGTGGCGAACCAGCTACCCGACACGGGGCTGCGCGACGCGCTTCGCTCGCACTGGAAGTGCCGCGTCTCGGTCGTGACCTACGCGATCGCGATCCCGCTCGTACTCTGATTGCGCTGGGGTCGCTCGCGCTCCTCGGGGCCATCGCGGTGCGCTGCGCACCCCGACCGACGCCTCGAGGTCTACCTCGCCCAACGCTCCAACAGAGTTGACGGCGACGGAATCGCGCGAAGGTCACCGCCTACACTGCAACGGGTGGAGTCCTCGTTGCCCCAACTCGTCCGGCGCGCCCTACTCGCCCTCGCCCTCGCCGCACCACTGGCCGCGACCTCCCCCGTCGGTTCGGTGACGGCGCCGCTGTGGCAGCGCGCGCGCATCACGGTGCTGCCTGCGGGCGCGAAGGGCCTCTACCAGGGCTATCTGCCAACCCTCGCCTGCCCGAGCACCGGCAACTGCGTCGCGGCTGGCATGTACAACAACCACGCGGACATCCCCGAGGGACTGGTCCTCACCGAGGTGCAGGGCCGATGGGGGGCGCCTCGCACGATCACCCCGCCGAGTGACGCCGGGTCGGTCGCGGCGACGACGCCGCTCGGACTGGCCTGTAGCTCGGTCGGCAACTGCGCGATCGTCGGCACCTACCAGGTCGCGAGCGGAGACACGCAGTCCTTCGTCCTCGACGAGGTCAACGGTGTCTGGCGGCCCGCGACGCGCGTCGCCCTGCCCAGCGACGCCCTCGGCAAGGGGCAGAGCGCGCAGCTGCGCGCCGTCGCGTGCCCCCGCAACGGCGACTGCAGCGCGGTGGGCACCTACTTCACCAACGCGACGAACCCCGTCCTTGACGGCTTCGCGATCAGCGAGGTCCACGGGACCTGGGGCTCGCCCCAGGTCCTCGCCGCCCCGGCCAACGCGAATGCGAACCCCTTCCCGACGGTCGCCCAGATCGCCTGCAGCGCCCCGGGCGACTGCAGCGCGATCGGCAGTTACGTGGACGATCAGAACGTGCAACACGCGCTGATCTTCAGCGAGCGCGCGGGGCTCTGGTCCTCCGGACAGCCCGTGATCGCCCCGGCCGACGCCAGCCTCTACGCCCACGCCACTCTGAGCGCCTTGGGCTGTGCGCCGACGGGACCGTGCACGGCCGTGGGCACCTACTACGACCATCGTGGCGCCACCCAGGTCTTCGCCACGTCGAACGCCCACGGCGCGTGGTCGCCCGGACTGCCGGTCTCTATGCCGGCCAACGCCGCAGTAAACCCCAAAGCGTTCTTTTACGGCTTCCAGGACATCGCCTGCGCGACGGTGACCACCTGCAGCGCCGGTGGTCAGTATCGGGCGAGCAACGGCCTCTACGAGGGCTTCATCGCCGACGAGGTCAACGGGGCCTGGCGCAGCGCCAGTGAGCTCGCCCTGCCCGGTGGGGCGACGGCGGCGGGCAAGAACGGCGGCGTCGTGGCGCTGTCCTGTGTGAGTGTCGGCAACTGTCGCGCCGGGGCGGCTTACCTCGACGCCGCCGGCAGATACCAGGGCCTCGTGGTCAGCCAGGTGAACGGCCGGTGGGGCACCGGGTCCAAGATCGTCCTGCCCGGTGGGGCGACGAGCGTGGGTGTCGCCGGTGGCGTCTACGCGCTCGTCTGCCACCAGGACAACCGGTGCACGGCCACGGGCAGCTACCTCGCGGGCGGCACCACCTACGAGGGCTTCAGCGTCGCCACGAACTGACCAAGGTTCATCTGGCGGCAACGCCGCGGTCTCGCGAGGATCACCTTCCGATTACCCGCCCTCCGTACCGTGGACCCGTGGCCAGCCTCGACGATCGCACTCCCTCGACCACCTCGTGGCGTGGCCGCACCTCGAAGGTGTCGCCGTGACCAACGCCGACGGCCGACCCGTCGTGCTGGTCGTCGAGGACGAGCCCAGTTACCAGGACGCGCTCAACGTCGGGCTGAGCGTGGAGGGCTTCGTCGTGGTCGGTGCCACGACGATCGGCCAGGCGCGCGAGGTCTTCGCGCGCTGTGCCCCGAACCTCGTCTTGCTCGACGTCATGCTGCCCGACGGCTCGGGCATCGACTACTGCCGTGAGATCCACCAGACCCTCAGGACCCCCGTCATCATGGTCTCAGCGCGCACCAGCGAGGTCGACGTCGTCCTCGGACTCGAGATCGGCGCGGCCGACTACGTCACCAAGCCCTATCGCCTCCGCGAGCTCGTGGCCCGGATGCGCGCCGTGCTGCGCCGGCCCCAGAGCGAGCCCGGTGCCAGCGACGGTCGTATCGCGATCGGTGACATCGACGTCGACCTCGTGCGACGCTCGGTCGCCAAGCGGTCGCTGCCCATCGAGCTCAGTCGCAAGGAGTTCGACCTGCTCGCGCTCTTCGCCGAGCACCGTGGCCAGGTGGTCACCCGCGAGCAGTGCCTCGACGCGCTGTGGTGGGGGCTCGACCTCGTGGACACGCGCACGCTCGACACCCACGTGAAACGGCTGCGCCAGAAGATCGAGGACGACCCGCCGCGTCCCCGGCACCTCGTCACGGTGCGCGGCGTCGGCTTCCGACTCGACGACTGACCGGTACAGTCGGTCCATGGGACCCGGCGACCTCGCACCCGACTTCACCCTCACCGACCAGCACGGCGTGGAACGATCCCTGAGCGACCTGCTCACCCAGGGCCCGGTCGTGCTCTTCTTCTACCCCGCAGCGATGACCACTGGCTGCACCAAGGAGACGTGCCACTTCCGCGACCTCGCCGCGGAGTTCGCCGAGGCGGGCGCGCAGCGGATCGGCATCTCGATGGACGACGTCGCCAAGCAGGCGGCCTTCAGCGACGCCAACGCACTCGACTACCCGCTGCTGAGCGACGTCGACGGCCGCGTCGCCAAGTCCTACGGCGTCAAGCGGGCCCTCGACGTCCTGCGGGTGAAGCGCACGACGTTCGTCATCGGCACCGATCGACGACTCATCGACGTGATCAGCAGCGAGATGAACATGACCGTCCACGCCGATCGGGCACTCGCGGCGCTGCGGGCCTAACGGCGTCAGCCGCCGATGATCGCGGCCGCGGGGTCGGAGATGAAGCGACCGATGTGCGCGATCGCGGCCGAAGCCAGTGCCCCGTCGATCTGACGGTGGTCGAAGGACATCGACAGGTCCACAGTCGGGCGTGCGACGACGTCGTCGCCCACGACCCACGGCCGCTTGGCGACCTGACCGACGGCGATGATCGCCCCGGTGCCCGGCGGCAGGATCGGCACGGCCCCGTCGACCGCGAAGGGACCGACGTTGGTGATCGAGAGCGTCGTGTGGAGCATCGCCTCGGGGGTCGTCGTGCCCGCGCGCGCAACCTCGACGAGCTCGTTGAGCGACACGGCCATGGCGCGCAGGTCGAGGGTGTCCGCGCCCTTGATGTTGGGCACGATCAGACCGCGCGGGGTGTTCGCCGCGATGCCGAGGTTCACCCGGCGGCGCACCACGACCTCCTGGGCCGCGGCGTCGTAGCTCGAGTTGAGACCCGGGAAGTGGCGCGCCGCGTCACAGACCGCGAGCGCGACGATGGTCAGCGGCGACAGGCGTACGCCGGCGAAGGCCGGACGCTCGCGCAGCGACTCGAGCAGCGCCACGGTCCCGGTCGCCTCGACGCGAACCCAGACCGCGGCGTGGGGTGCCTGGAAGGCGCTCTGGACCATCGCGTCGGCCATCGAGCGCAGCACGCCACGCACGGGAATCCGCTCCTCGAGCGGGCCGGTGCTCCAGGACTCGATCTCACGACCGACGAAGCGAGTCGTCGAGGTCGCCGCCGGGGCCGCCGGGGCCCGACTCGGCGTCGGCGCGAGCGCGCCGGCGAGGGCCCGCTCCACGTCGTCCCGGGTGATCAGTCCATCGCGTCCCGTCCCCGTGACGGTCGCGAGGTCGACGCCGTGCTGCTTGGCGTAGAGCCGGACCGGCGGGGTCGAACGCGCCGGGCGCGTCGAGGATTCGCCCGCCACGGGCGTGGGCGCGACCGGTGTCGAAACAACCGGTTCGGTGGTGCGACGACGGCGTCGCGTGACCGGGGCGTCGTCCTCGGCGACCCCGTAGCCCACGAGCACCGGTGTGCGCCCCGCCCCCACCGAGGCCGAGGCCTCGGGCGTGGCCGCCGGTGCGCTCGACGCCGACGCGGTGTCGGTCTCGATGACGACCAACGGCGCGCCCACGGCCATCACGTCGCCGACGGCGCCGTGCAGCGCCGTCACCGTGCCCGCGTAGGGGCTCGGCAGCTCGACGGTCGCCTTGGCTGTCTCGATGTCAACCAGTGGCTGATTGAGCGTGACCACGTCGCCGACGGCGACCTTCCACGCGACGATCTCGGCTTCGACGAGACCCTCGCCCACGTCGGGCAGCATGAAGATCGATTCGCTCACTGGTCGTATCCCATCACTCGGTCGATCGC
>JAJZSX010000124.1 GCA_021849435.1 Actinomycetes bacterium
GTCAGCCCGAAGGGAGGTGACCAGAACCGATAGTCTGCAGTTCGGCGGACCTACACGTTCGCGTGTACTTCGTGCTACATATTTGCGAGTACGCGGACACCAGCGACAGCTGACACTCCCACGCATGAGGACCTGCTCACTCATAGCTCGCGAGCGCGCGATCCACTGGGCACCTCGCCGGAGCACCGCACAGCTGCTCATCACACAATCGGCAGATCTGGGTCGCCGTTGGTTCATCGCAGGAAAGTCGAACAAGAATGCGTTCGAGACTCTCTTCCAACGTTTTGACCATCGTTGGATCGAGCTCGGACATCGCGTCCGAAAGATAGCCCGAACGCTCGCGCAATATTGCTTCGCAGTGTCGGCGACCCTTGACGGTGAGATGAAGTGATCTTGTTCGTCCATCGTGCCCAGGGGCACGCCTCAACAGTCCAGCCCCTTCCAAGCGATCGACCAGCCGCACTGCCCCGGGTTGGCTCAGTCGAACCACCCCTGCCAGACCATCTACAGACAGTCCGTCATTCCACTTCAGACAAACGAGAGCTGCGTCATCGGCAGTGCACGGTAGCTGATCATTGATGGCAACCGAGAGTGCTCCAAGTAGATTGGCGGTTCTTTCTAATCTATGCGTCATGCATATATATTATCACGGCACCTGTGGCCCTCGCTGCCAGCGCTGTCGAGAGTGGCAGAACCATGTAGAAGCGCAGCACCGCTGAATCGCGGAGGCGGCAGTGAGGATGTCAATGCGAAAGCAGCCCTCCCCAAGGACGCGCGACTTGATGAGTTGTAATTTGGACAACGATTCGTGGACTTCGCGTCACACAATAAGACCCGGCACGTCGCTCGTCATCGTGGAACGAAGACCTCAAGTGACGCGGCGCACGCCGCTTCGGTCAGTCGCTCGTCGTAGGCGACAATGCCTTCTAGGTCGTCACCAATCTCCATCGCGGTTGCCAGGTGTAGTGCGTCAAGTGAGCGAAGCGACGGTGGCAGTAGACGGCCGGCCGCGAAAAAGGTGGCGACACTAGGTAGAATCAACGAAACGGTCTCCAGCGCATCTTCAATGACTCCGGCGTCAATCCCAAGTCGAGTGCCCGCTCGAAGCGCCTCGGTGTGTAACAACTGAGAGGACCAAACCGAGTCATGCGACGAGAACCATCTCCGCATGGCGGCTGACTCGTCTTCCATCGTTATCAACTTAAGAAATGCGGATGTATCGAGATACCACACCATGGGCTCTAACGTTCATCTCGCAATTCATCGAGCACCTCAGAACTCGACCTACGCGTGCGAACTGGTTCCGGAAGATCAGTCGAACGACGACGGGCGCGTTGCACTCGGTTAGAAGCGACCAACGCCGACGCACCCGATGCGGTTGACGGGGCACTGAGAACCGCCACCAAACGTCCTCGATCAGTGACTCCGATGGTCTCGCCGCGCGCCACACGCCGCAGCGCCGCCGACGCGTGTTGCTGAAGCTCGCGAACCCCGATGGTTTCCATATGCGTCAAATGTAGCATAATAAACCGCATGACTCATCCTGCGTAGCACGCCGGCGCAATTATCTTCGCGCTCAAGGCTTCACACGAGCATTCACAGCTCGCCGACGCTCAATAGTGCGTGCCATATCTGATGGTTATTCACCGTGACGGCCCCTTAACAGTGACGCGTGGCGAACGTGCGCAATGTAATCAATCCAGGTCACGGATGTGACCTCAACCCGAAGCGTACGACGAGATCGAACCTCGCGGGCGACCTCGATTCACCAGATTTCTGCCGAGAACAACTGACCCGTTCGGTGAAGTCCAAATGGACCCGTGCCATCGTACGGGGTATGAATCTCAGTTTGAGAGCACCCGCAGCGCCGTCACTGTCATCACCACAGCAACGACAACGTCCAGTACTTGCCAGGCGCGCGGGCGTGTGAACACCGAGTTGAGAAGTCGCGCACCGAATCCAAGTCCCGCGAACCAAGAGATGCCGGCGAGGATTGCTCCGCCAGCAAACCACCAGTGACCACTGTGTCGAGAGTTCGCTACCGATCCGGTCAAGACCACCGTGTCGAGGTACACCCAGGGATTCAGCCAGGTGAAGGCGAGAGAGGCGAGCACGACACTCGCCCTCGACGCGGGCTCCCCTTGCAGCTCTACTCGCACTGGGGCGGGACGCGCTGCACGGCGAGCTGCGAGCGCCGCGTAAACGAGGAGAAATGCCGAACCCGCCATTCGTACGACCAACAGGAGATGCTGTCGTCCCTCAATGACCGCGCCGACCCCAGTCACTCCCGCCACAATGAGCAGGACCTCAGAGAGCGAACAGATAATGACAACGGTACCAACACGGTGGCGAAGCAGCCCCTGTCGCAAGATGAAGGTGTTCTGGGGGCCAATCGCAACATTGAGTGACAGCCCGAATGCAAGACCGGCGGCCACCGTGGCCGTGGCGTCGGTGACTGACATCCCTTGAACTTTAGAGGTGGCGTGAAGAAACGTCTAGCGAATGATTTTGAAGATACATTAGAATTCCTAATGATGGAATTGGACGTCCCACAGTTGAACGCGTTAGCGGCCGCCGTCGCAGAGGGCACTTTTGACGGTGCAGCGCGCAAGTTGCACGTCACTCCGTCGGCGATCAGTCAGCGGGTGAAGGCGCTGGAGACGTCGGTGGGGCGGGTGCTCGTTACGCGTACGAAGCCGATTGTTCCCACCGCGTCGGGCGAAGTCCTTCTGCGAGTCGCGCGTCAATTCCAGATGCTCTCCACTGACGTCGTGCGAGAACTGGGCCAGGAGTCGACACAGCATCCGGTGGTCGTGCCCCTCGCTGCCAACGCTGACAGCCTGGCCACGTGGCTCGTGGCGGCGCTCGCGACCATTGGGGCCCCGCTGGTATTCGACGTGCATCGCGCTGATCAAGACGTGACCGTTCGCCTACTGCGCGAGGGTGCAGTAATGGGAGCGGTTACCGCGCTCAAGGAACCCGTTGCGGGCTGCACGGCCGAGCGATTGGGACGAATGCGATACCACATCGTTGCCTCGCCCACCTTCGCCGCTCGGTGGTTCCCCGATGGTGTTACGACGCAAGAACTATCGAAGGCACCAGTGGTGCTGTTCGATCGCGAGGACCGCCTCCAGGACAACTACCTGCGCCGACGTACTCGCCGACACCTCGACCCGCCGCGCCACTACGTTCCCGGTACCGACGCGTTCAACGAAGCGGTTCGACTCGGCCTCGGCTGGGGCATGGTCCTCGATCTGCAATCGGTTGCCAGCGTGCGACGCGGCGAACTTCTCGACCTCGATCCGAGTCACTGCGTCGACGTAGAACTCTTCTGGCAGCAATGGCGCCTTCACTCAGAGTCTCTCGAACGCGTCGCCGACGCCGTACGCAGGGGCGCCAAAATGGCGCTCCACTGAACTGCGCGTCGAACCAACTACGGCGAGAATCCCGGTGGACCTTGAGACACACGATAAGAACCACTCGGTTTCTGTGCTCGCACGAAAGGTGATCTTCCTTGGAGAGTAGATGTCGTCTACAGCAAGTCGATGAATTCGCTCACCGTAACGCCAGACTGTCGAAGAATTGCCGCAAGCGTCCCTCGAGCGAGTTCCCGGTGAATCGGGACAATCACCGTTCTGCCCCCTTGATTGCGGAGTTTCACGTGACTGCCTCGCCGACCGATCTCTGCAAAGCCAATCTTCTTGAGCGCAGTGGCGGTCTCTTGACCGGAAACAACGGGCAGCGCTGAGCTCACGCAGGAATCAACACAGTGGTGATGATCGGTGGCTCCATTGAGTCGGGGAGGTCTTCCCCTTCGAAGTACAAGCCCAGCGCTTCTTCGAGATTAATGACAGCCTCATCAA
This sequence comes from Actinomycetes bacterium, assembly GCA_021849435.1. Next base: position 3,864 of record JAJZSX010000124.1, read on the forward strand.
CAGTCTCACCCTGACTTACTACGTCGACGTCAAGGCACCTGGCGACATACCAAGGCCCTTCGTGGGTGACTGCGACAGTGAACTTCATAACTCAAATCGTACCAGCGGCCTGTGCCATCAGGCCCGGTTCTTATTCTGTTCCGGAGTGGGCGCTGAGGGACTCGAACCCCCGACCTGCTGAGTGTAAATCAGCTGCTCTAACCAACTGAGCTAAGCGCCCGGGAACGATCAGCCTACCGTCCTGGGGTTACGGCACCGAGGCCGACCCCGAATCTTTTCAGGTTTGGGCTTCTTCTCTTTGTGGCTAGATTCGAGTCGACGGGAAGGGTACGAATGATCGTGGTCCTCGAGGATTGTCGCCTAGAACCTGTGCGACCACGCGTCACGATGCCATGATTGAGGACACGTCCTCCGAAGCGCTCGCGAGACAGGTCTTTGCCCACGAGCTCGCCACGTGGTTCAAGTTCGATCCTCTCGCGCGAGACGGACACGACCCCGAAGGTGTGCACCAGTTGCGGGTCACTTCGCGTCGCCTACGCGCCGAACTGGGCGTGCTCGCCCCGGTGCTGACACACCGCGCCACCACGGACCTTTCCACGGAACTGCGCTGGATCGGCACGATCCTCGGTCGCCAACGAGACCTCGACGTCCTCGACGAGTTGCTAACCCGACTCGAACATGAAGAATCTCCCTTCGATGCGACCGTGTTCTCTCGACTGCGCCACCAGCGCGACTCGGAGCGCCGACGCGTGCGCAATGCACTCTCGAGCGTCCGCTATCAAGACCTCGCCCGCAACCTCGCTACATGGGCGATCGCACCGCCGCTACGACGTCGCGCGATACGCCGCGCAAGCGAAACCCTGCGTCCGAGTCTCCTAAGCGGACTCAGCGCTCTGTTTGAACACGTTGACGTACTCGGACCAAACGTCTCCGACGAACTGCTCCATCGCCTGCGCATCACGATCAAACGAAGTCGCTATCGCGCCGAAGTCGCCGCGATCGTCCTCGGTCCCGCTGCTGACACCGTCGCGAAGGATCTCGCCAAAGCCCAAAGTGTACTCGGCGACCTCCACGACCGAGTGGTCGCGAGCAACTATCTCCACAACTGGCGCGCGTCGCGCTGGCCGGTTGATGCTGGCGTCAGCGAGCGTGAACCGGTCGACCTTGCCCTGGTCGAACTCGGTGACGAGCTGACCGCGCTTCGACTGGCCTGGCGAGCACCACTGGCCAGGGCCCGCCGTCACAGCACTGCTCTCTATATTGACGCGAACGGCGCTAGCTGCAATCGCTAGAGCGGTCCGTGACGACGCAGACTCTCGAGCAAATCTCCACTCGCAGCGAACAAAGGGCGCCGTGCGTGGGCGTCGACAATCACGAGGTCCTCGTCGCGATAGTCGGTGGCCACGCCGCCCGCCTCGCGCACGACCAGAAGTCCCGCCAGATAATCCCACGGGTGGAGCGTCGACTGCTGGGCGACCGCGTACGCGTCAAGCGAGCCGTCGGCCACGAGACAGATTTCCAAACTCGCCGCGCCCAAGGCGCGGGACTGCGCCCATCCCAAGTGTCGAGACGGAGTGCCGGAGAAGCTCACGATCGACGATGCGAGGGCGCGTGCGTCGCTCACGCGAATTGGCTCTGCGTTACGCATCGCCCCCGATCCCAGTTCGGCCTCGAAGACTGTTGAAGTGGCGAGGTTAACGACCAATCCCGCGACCAGTTCGCCGTCGCGCACCGCCGCCAGACTCGTCGCATAGAAGGGAATCCCACGGTCGCAGTTCGTCGAGCCATCGATCGGGTCGACCACGACCGTCACTTCGCCGTGACCGCTCACGCCCGATTCCTCGGAGACCACGCGCAGACCCGCGCCCGTAAGGAAGCCCACCGCGACCTCGTCGGCCGCGAGGTCAAGGTAGTACTGCGTAGGGCGCTGGCCAGAAAGACCGCGGCCGCGATGCTCTCCTACAACAGCGCCGATCTCGAACGCGCACTCGCGCATTGTCTCGATCAGTGTCTTCGCCACGACCTAACGCTAGTGGCGAGTAAAGATTGGTTAAAGGTGTGTCTCGCGTCAACCAGCGCTTCGTATGATGTGCGTGACCTTCGGCCCCAGCTCAGAAAGTTTCACGTGTTTCGCAGTTCTCAGGCGCTCCTCGCGCGCGTCGCGGTGCCCCTCGCGCTCATGACTATCCTCTTCGGGATCCCGGCATCAGCCGCCAACGTCGCTCTCACGCGCGTCCATGTCAAACCGGTGCCGCATTGTCCTTGGGTCGCAGCTTCGCGCCAGCACCTGGCCTCGCCGGCCACGCTCGCGGGCGAGGTCCTCGCCCGCATGACACTCGCCGAGAAGGTCGGCTACGTCATTCTCCAAACGCACCCGAGCATCGAAAACTCCAACACACCGGTACCTTCGCTGTGCCTACCGTCGCTCACGATGACCGACGGGCCTAACGGACTCGCCGACGGCCTGGTGGGGGTCACGCAACTGCCCGCCGCGATCACCGTCGCGGCGAGTTTCGATCCCCAGTTGGCCTGGGCGGTGGCCCACGTCGAGGCGCTCGAAGCGCGTACCAAAGGCTTCGCCGCCGTCCAAGGTCCCGAACTCAACCTCGCGCGCGTTCCCACGAGCGGTCGGATCTTTGAGTCCTACGGCGAGGACCCCTTCCTCACGAGCGTCATGGGCGTGTCAGCAATCCGCGGCATCCAATCCACAGGCCTAATGGCCGACGCTAAACACCTCACCGCCTACACCCAAGAAACGGCCCGCGCGAGGTTGAATCAGACCGCAAGCGCTCGCGTCCTCTCCGAGCTCTACGACGCGCCCTTTCGCGCCGCGGTGACCCAGGGCCACGTCGCGTCCTTTATGTGTTCCTACGGGTCACTCAACGGGGTGAACACGTGCTCAGATCCGGCGATCTACTCGACCCTGCACTCATGGGGATTCAACGGATTCATCCGCTCGGACCTAAGGGCCGTCACCAACTTCCCCGCGGCCTTTCGCGCCGGCATAACCCTGGTCAAGCCAGCGTCGACAGCGGGACTCATTGACATGGTACGTCGGGGAGCAATCCCCATCTCCGTTCTCAATGACGCGGTGCG
>JAJZSX010000125.1 GCA_021849435.1 Actinomycetes bacterium
ATCTACCATCGTAACAACGGTGGCCCTGATTGGGATCGGCACCGGAGTGTTCGTGAGCACTCGTGCTTCGTCGCCTAGGTCGGTTGCCAGCCCAACGGTGGTTGTGGATCGAGGAACAGTAATGGTGACTGTGGCGGGTTCTGGGCCCGTCAACGCATTAACGCCGGGGTCTTCGGCTGTGACCTCGGTCCCCGCCGGCTACCCAATTTACCCATCAAGTTCAGGCCAGGTTGTACAGACTCTCGTCGCGCCGGGCGACGTTGTTCGCGTGGGCTAGAAGGTTGCGGTGCTTACCAATCCGACGATTGCAGGTAATGTGCTCCAAGCAGTAATTGGCGTACGGAGCGCACAGATCGCCGCGACGTCGGCTGGCGCCAGCAAGACCCAGGCCCGACTCGATCTTGTGAACGCAACTCTCGCGTACCAGTCACTGCTCAAGAAATCTGTCCCGCAAGATCAGTTGACGGCCGCCCATCTCGCCGTGACGGTTGCCCAGCGGAAATTGGACGCGCTGAGTACGGTTTCGTCGCTGCCTTCTCGAATCGCCGCAGCACAGTTGACGGTCACGCTCGCGCAACAGCAACTCGCCGCGCTCATCAATCAGCAAGCCATCGATATGACCTCCGCTCAACTCGCGGTGCAGCAGGCGCAAGCGGGCCTTGGCACGCTCATCAATCAGCAAGCCATCGATATGACCTCCGCTCAACTCGCGGTGCAGCAGGCGCAGGCTGATCTCAATGCGTTAGTCGTTCCGCCGGCGGCGTCACCGTCACAGATTGCTGCTGCGCAGATGAATGTCACGCTCGCGGAACAGCATCTCGCTTCGGTCGCCAATCAGCAGGCCATCGACAAGTCCTCCGCGCAGATGAAGGTCACGCTTGCCCAAGAGCAGGTCGCCTCGGTCGCGAATCGTGTCGCGGTCGACAAGACCTCCGCTCAACTCGCCGTGCAGAAAGCGCAGGCGGATCTTGACGCGTTGCTCGCGCCACCTTCGGCGTCGTCGGTTGCCTCTGCCCAGCTCGATCTGGCCAACGCCAAGGCGTCCTACACGAGTCTGCTCCGTTCGTCAGCACCGCCCTCCAGAACGGCGGCAGCGGCTGCGCGACTCGCGGTCACGTTGGCCCAACAGAAGCTCAATGCCCTCAGGCTGCCCAAAGGGTCGGTCGGATTGAACTACCTTCAAATCGCCGTCGCCCAAAGTGCACTTGGGATCGCCCGTCTTCAACAGGAGGGGCTGACGGTGCGGTCCCCCGTCAACGGCACCGTTACCGGCGTGTTGGTCTCTCCCGGGGCGCAGGTCGGACCGTCGGTCGCTGTCGCCACCATCGCCAACCTCAAGCACTTACTCGTGACGACCCAGATGAGCGAATTCGACGTGGCCCATATCAAACCTGGTGATCGCGCGCTCGTTGACATTGCGGCAATTGGCCTAACGGGACTGCTCGCGAAGGTTGTTTTCGTTGCACCGGTTGGTGTGAACAACGCCGGTGTCATCCAGTTTCCGGTCACGGTCGCACTGCAACGAGCGCCGTCCGCTCTGCGGCCGGGAATGCTCGCGAGCGTCCAGGTGATCACCGCGCAACAAAGCAATGTGGTTCGCGTGCCGCTTGATGCAGTCGGTGCCGTTGTGGGCGGTAACAATGACGGTCGGCCCTTCGTGACCATCATGGGAAAGACGGGGCATCGGACGATTCGTCTTGTGACGTTGGGTCTCGTGGGTGGGAACTACGCGCAGGTGACCAAGGGTCTTAAAGGGGGAGAGCGCCTTGCCCTCCCGCAGGCACTCGCTAGCAACTCCTCGCCAAGTAGCCCGTCACGTAACTCGATACCGGGTATCGGCGTTCCGCCCGCGAGTTCAGGTCAAGGAGGGAACCATTGAGTACCGTGACGTCGGCCAGTTTTTCAACGGACCGTGCAACCGATGTCGATCCCGTCATTGAGGTCGTCGAGCTCACACGTCGATACAGAGTCGGAGAACTATTCGTCGATGCACTTCGTAGGGTCAGCTTTCGGATCGCTCCTGGAGAGTTCGTTGTGATAATGGGACCGTCGGGTGGAGGCAAGTCGACCCTGATGAACCTACTGGGCTGTCTCGACCGTCCCAGCTCAGGCCAGTACCTGCTTGATGGTGAGGACGTAGCCCAACTGAGCGAACTTCAACTGGCGCGAAAGCGGCGCGAGCGAATCGGGTTCGTGTTCCAATCGTTCAACCTCTTAGCCCGCACTTCGGCGTTAGACAATGTCGAGTTGCCGCTGATCTATGCGAGGGTTGAGGCAGGCGAACGGCATCGAAGGGCTCGTGAGGCGCTTAAGTCGGTAGGACTTGAGGCAAGGGAGCGGCATCAACCGACACAACTCTCAGGCGGTGAGCAACAGAGGGTTGCCATTGCGCGCGCCCTCGTGAACTCCCCAAAGGTCCTTCTCGCTGACGAGCCGACGGGTAATCTCGATTCGACCAGTGCCAACGAGATTCTGGCGACGCTGCAACGGCTGAACGGCACAGGTGTCACCGTGGTGCTCGTCACGCACGAGCCAGACATCGTGGCGTACGGGTCGCGGATGATCAGAATCCGCGATGGACGGGTAGAAAGTGACGATCCCGTCAGCTCGCGCACGAGGGTCGTGACCACACCATGAGCGCGTCGGCCCTTTTCAAAGTTGTCCTGAAGGCGCTCGTGGGAAATCGACTCCGAGCTTTCCTGACGGTGATCGGTATCGTCACGGGCATCGCCGCCGTGATTGGCGTGACGTCGGTCGGAGCTGGAGCGCAGGCAGACATTCAAGCCACACTGCAACGACTTGGCCCGAACGTCCTGATCGTGGATGGACGCCAAGTCATGATGAACGGGGTTCCCGTCACTTCTTCAAAGTTCACGATCACCAAGCGCGACCTTGCGGCGATAGCCAAACTGCCAACAATCGTGGCAGTTGCGCCGAGTCGCTCGCTCGACATGAGCATCGCCTCTTCGCGATCCAGTGTCTCGACAACCGTCACGGGCATCACCGCTGACTATGGGCGAATTCTGAACTACACGGTTGACCAAGGTCGATTCATCAGTCCAATCGACGTTATGTTCGGACGTCGTGTAGCCGTAATCGGACACACGCCAGCGGCCACACTGTTCCCCAATGGCAATGCCGTTGGGCAGTCGATTTTCGTCGGTGGAATCCCGGTTCAGATCATCGGCGTGCAGGCGGCCAAGGGGGTGATCGGACAGAATGACTACGACGACAATCTGTTTGTGCCGCTGTCGGTCGCGGAGACATCACTCTTTGGGGATACCCGATTTCGTACGGCGAACGTCCTGGTTCGCAACGGCGCCGACCTCGCCCTGGCACAGCGACAAATCACCGCGTTACTCCGCCAACTACACCGACTACCTCCGAGTTTACCGAATGACTTTCTCATCTCATCGCAGCGCGACATCCTGACGACGGCAAGTTCTGCGACACACACGTTCACGTACTTGACTGGAGCGATTGCCGGCATCGCCCTTTTCGTTGGTGGAATCGGAATCATGAACATTATGCTCGTCGCGGTCTCAGAGCGGAGACGTGAGATCGGCATTCGAAAGGCCGTCGGCGCGAGTCCCGCGACTATTCAGCTTCAGTTCCTTGCAGAGGCCGTGGCACTCAGCGCGGTAGGCGGGGTAATTGGAGTCGGCGTCGGCGTCGGAGTCGCTTCCGCGGTCAATCGTCTGGCGGGCTGGCACACCGTGGTGTCACCCAGTTCAGCGATTCTCGCCGTCGTGTTCTCGCTTTCGATTGGACTCTTCTTTGGGTTCTACCCAGCACGTCGGGCCGCCAAACTCGATCCAATTGAAGCACTCCGCAATGAATAGCAGCACCTCACGATTCGAGGCAGTTTCACCGTGCCAAAGAGTTCTATGAGCCACATCGAACCGCGACGTCGCCACCTCGGTATGAGCGCGCTGATGTTGCACGGCGTACGTTGGATCAGGTCACTAGGCGCGATCGGTGTGTTAGTGGTCATCGCAAGCGTGGTGGTGGGGTCGTCACCCGCATCCGCAGTCGCAACCCCGACGACTGATTCGACGTTCCTGCTCGTCGTAGGCGCATCGGTCTCGGTGGGCGTGCAGCCAACACTTCGCCACGCTTACGGTCAGCCCACGCACAAGGGGTATGCGAACGACTTAATCGCGATGGCGGCCACCGAGGGCACTACGATGCGACTCATCCAGACAGGGTGCCCTGGTGAGACTACCCAACAGGTGCTCTACGGCGGCGACCGGTGCTACGCACGTGGCGACTCGCAATTGTTGCGTGCTGTCGCGTTTCTGCGGACGCACCAGAACCAGGAGGGAGTCGTCACGCTCGACCTCGGTTTCAACGACCTGCACGGTTGTCTCTTCCACCGCACCGTCGACATGACGTGCGTCGTCGCGCGCATGAATCTCTTGAGCCTTCAGTTGCCCCAGATCATTACAGCGCTCAAGGGTGCGGCCGGACCCCACGTGACGTTCATCGGCATCAATCATTACAACCCATATCTCGCGGCAGCACTCACTGGCCCGACGGGGATGGCCTTGGCCGACGCGAGCGTGCCAATGATTGATTTATTGAATTCGACCCTGGCAACGGTCTACTCCCAGAACTCGATCTTCGTCGCGGACGTTGCCGCTCGGTTCCATACGTCTGACGAGACCCGGGTGAGCGTCGACGGTATCGGTGTGATTGGTGAGAATCTGGCACAGATCTGCGCACTTACGTGGATGTGTCAAGAACCACCGTACGGGCCAAACCTGCACCCCAACGACCGGGGATATCAGACGATCGCCGACACGATCGCCGCGTTGCTGCTCTCGTAGGTGTTGCAACGACGGTACCGCGAATGACTGACGAACTCCACGATCGCCACGGGTCCTACCTGTTTCTCGTTGGTTGGATGACGGACACCGATCCAACTTGCGCCATCCGTAGTCCTGACGACTCGCGGCGCTTTCCCGATCGATAGCGACATCGTCACTCGCCCCCAGGGACACGGCCTTCGCTAGAACGTTCGCGTAACTCGCACTTCTCGGTTGCGGCAACGGTGCGCGCGCAGCTCAGATAAGCAGCCTTCTGCCAACCATCCCGCGTAATTCTTCAGGCACTACAGGACCGCTTCATCGCAACAGAGTGCGTGGGCTAAATCGGAGGCCTGTTTTGAGGACGTTGAAGGTTCAACTGCTCGAAACCCTTTGTTTTACTGGTGGGCCGCCCGGGTCTCGATCCCGGCACCTTGGGAGTGTTTCCAGAATGTCCAGGGATGTTTCTCGGCGTCCAGATTTGCTGGTCGGACGAAGTGGAATGTCCACCGACGTCCACTGACGTCCTCTCACGTTTGAATTCGTGGCTCGACAGTTGGCTAGACTCAGGATCGTTTCAGGGTCAGGCAACGATTCAGTTTCGAGGGGCTGACGGCGAGGTTTTCGATCTCCGCCTGGGTGAGGGAATAGGTGGCGGCTGACCCGGTGCATGCCGGGTCGACTTGTTCAGTTTGCACGGGTCGCTGGATGGGCATTCCAATCGTCGGTGAGGTCAGTCACGAGTTTTGGATCGCGTTGATAGTTTCGAATTCTATTGGGGTCATCTTGTCGCGGGCACGTGTCGGTTTGGTTGCGTGGTGTTGCAGACATATGAGCCCCCTAAAATGAGGGTGAAGTTTATGCTACTATTGCGTGTAGTAGACAAGCACAGAGGAGATTTATATGAATGAATTTCTCGGCTTTCTTACGCCAGGCCCTTTTTACGCTCTGGCCGTTCTGGCTTGTCCCGTTGGGATGGGCGCAATGATGTGGTTCATGATGCGCGGTGGACAGCAGGGCCAGCAGATGGGTCAGTCTTCGGGGCCTATGGAATCCTCAACCGACCTTGAACGCGAGACCGAGTTAGCTCGGCTGCGAGCCGAGATCGACGAGATTCGGGCGAAGCAAACGGAGCGGGACATCGACTTGAGTACTGAGCGGAAGTGAACCTCGTCGTCCCCGCTCTCGTTCTCGTCGGCGCGGTCCTATCGACCTACTTTTTCTGCGTGCGGCCCATGCGGCGAGGCGAGTGTACGTCGATGAACACCTTGCCGACGCGCAACGACAACGTCACAACTTCGTCGAACTTTGACGCTGACCTGGTCAAAGCCCGTGAAGAGTTGGCCCTACTTCGCAAACGAACTGAAGTTGTCGGACACGAGCTGGGTTAGCTTTCTTGGCGTACGTTGAACGACCACTCGATAAAACAGGCGTTCGAGCGGCTGTACCTCTGGAGTGCTCGACATGGACGCCAGATGCCGACAAACCCGGGCCGATTCACATTCGAACCTTGGCAGTAGTCGAACGCCGGGCGGCCCACTGGACTATCACCGAAGTGAATTGGCCTCACGCAATAGTTGCGACATTGTACTCACCGGCACACTGTTCTCATACGCAATACGACGATTCGAGGAAACGAAGAAGTACTTGTCTGGAGTTCTCGACGGATCGTAGGCGTAGCTGAGCGACTTCGACGCGAGTCCCCAGGTCCAGGTTGGGTTGGCGAATGTCAATCCCGCGGCGGCCTTCGCAAACTCAGTGAGGTTTGTGGCGGCGCGGCGGCCAGAACCGAGGTCGCCGTAGAGATCGAGCACGAGTACGTGCACGTGATCGTGCGCGAGCTCACGTAAATGTTGGGCGACTGCGGGGATGCTCACCACGCAGCTGGCGCATCCAGCGACCACGAACCACACCATGGTCGTACGTCTTCCGAAGTATGAGTCGAGGCTCACGGTTCGATCGGACGTTGTTGTGAAGGTGCCGGTTGGCGCGAGTCGGCCCACCGAGGCGTTCGGACGTGACGTTGCTGAAGCCGGATTGGCACCGTTCGCCACAATAGAAAGAACTAGCACCAGTAGAACGGCGAGCACCAGTCCGAGTACCGGCGCGCGGAACCAACGGTGCCGCA
>JAJZSX010000126.1 GCA_021849435.1 Actinomycetes bacterium
CTGGGAGTCGGTCAGGCGACCATCCTCGAGAATCTGCAGGAGCGTGTTGAAAACGTCCGGGTGCGCCTTTTCGACCTCGTCGAAGAGGACCACCGAGAACGGCTTGCGCCGCACGGCCTCGGTGAGTTGGCCGCCTTCGTCGTAGCCAACGTATCCCGGGGGCGAGCCCACGAGACGGCTGACCGAGTGCTTCTCCATGTACTCGCTCATGTCGAGCTGGATCAGCGCGTCCTCGTCGTCGAAGAGGAACTCAGCGAGGGTCTTGGCGAGCTCGGTCTTCCCCACGCCGGTGGGCCCGAGGAAGATGAACGATCCGCCGGGGCGCTTGGGGTCCTTCAGACCCGCGCGGGTGCGCCGGATAGCGCGGCTCAGCGCGATGATCGCCTCGTCCTGGCCGATGATGCGCTTGTGCAGCTCGTCTTCCATGCGTAGGAGCTTCGAGGTCTCCTCCTCGGTGAGCCGGTAGACCGGGATGCCGGTCCAGTTGGCGAGCACCTCGGCGATCGTCTCCTCGTCCACGAGGTCGAACGTTGTCCCACCCGAGGACTTGACCGTGGCGTCGAGGGAATCCTTCTTGCCCACCAGGTCGCGCTCGCGCTCTTCGAGGGCCTTGGCCTGCTCGAGGGCGCCGCTCTCCATGGCGGACTCCTTGTCGGCGCGCACGCGCGCCAGGTCCTCATCGATCTTTCGCGCAGCCGGCGGCGCGTCCATGCGACGAATCCGCAGGCGGCTGCCCGCCTCGTCGATGAGGTCGATGGCCTTGTCGGGCAGGAACCGGTCGGCGATGTAGCGGTCCGCGAGGTTCGCGGCGGCGATCAGCGCCTGGTCGGTGATCTTGACCGCGTGGAACTCCTCGTAGACCTCGCGCAGGCCCTTCAAGATCTCGATGGTCATGGCGATCGAAGGCTGCTCGACCTTGACCGGCTGGAAGCGCCGCTCGAGGGCCGCGTCCTTCTCGATGTGCTTGCGGTACTCGTCGATGGTGGTCGCCCCGACCGTCTGGAGCTCGCCACGCGCGAGCATCGGCTTGAGGATCGAGGCTGCGTCGATCGCGCCCTCGGCCGCGCCGGCACCCACGAGGGTGTGGATCTCGTCGATGAAGAGGATGATGTCACCGCGCGTGCGGATCTCCTTCAAGACCTTCTTCAAGCGCTCCTCGAAGTCGCCGCGGTAGCGGCTGCCGGCCACCAGGGCACCGAGGTCGAGGGTGTAGAGCTGCTTATCGGCCAGGGTCACGGGAACCTGGTTGGCGACGATGCGCTGGGCCAGCCCCTCGACGATGGCGGTCTTGCCTACGCCGGGCTCGCCGATCAGTACCGGGTTGTTCTTGGTGCGGCGCGAGAGCACCTGCATGACGCGCTCGATTTCCTTCTCACGCCCGACCAGCGGGTCGAGCTTTCCCTCGCGGGCGAACTGGGTGAGGTTGCGACCGAACTGGTCGAGCACGGCCGAGCCGCCCGAGGCCTCGGCGTCGGACTTGGACGCCCCCGCGCTCGAGGTGGCGCCGGTCTCCTTGCCGCCTTGACCCGACATCATCTGGATGACCTGAGTGCGCACTCGGGCCATGTCCGCGCCGAGGTCGTTGAGAACCTGGGCGGCGACGCCGTCGCCCTCGCGCACGAGGCCGAGGAGCATGTGCTCGGTACCGATGTAGGAGTGCCCCAGCTGGAGGGCCTCGCGAAGGGAGAGCTCGAGAACCTTCTTGGCCCGGGGCGTGAAGGGGGGCGAGCCGGGCGAGGGATTCGTATTGGTGCCGATGGCCTCTTCGACCTTCTCACGTACCACTTCGAAGGTGACCCCCAGGGCGTCGAGGGCCTTGGCGGCCACCCCTTCACCCTCTCGAATCAGCCCGAGCAGGATGTGCTCGGTGCCGATGAAGGCGTGGTTGAGGTCGCGCGCCTCTTCCTGGGCGAGCACGAGGACTCGCCGGGCCCGGTCAGTAAATCTCTCGAACAAGTCTCATCCTTCGTCGCCGATATCTGCAGTGTACCGGTGCTTGGTGACAGTTCGATCTCACCCCGTGGGAGGTCTTCGAGCCTCATCTATGGTGTTGGGGTGAATCCGCACGAGCGCCTGGGACTGCCCCTGGTAGAGGCCGACCTCGCGCGCCTCGAGGTCCTGCTCGCCGAGTCGGTCATTTACGGCGACGAGTATCTCGATTCAGTCACAACGCACCTGATCTACGCCGGTGGCAAGCGCCTGCGCCCCCTGCTCGCGGTGGCCTCGGCCACCAGCGGCCAGCGCGAAGCCACTCGCGAAGACCTCCTCGGAGGGGTCTCTCTCGAGCTGATGCATCTGGCCTCGCTCTATCACGACGACGTCATGGACGAGGCCGAGGTGCGCCGCAACGTCGACAGCGTGAACGCCCGCTACGGCAACCTGATTGCCATCGTCGCCGGCGACTACCTGATGGCCCGCTCGGCCGGGATCGCCGCCGATCTGGGCACCGACGTCGCCGGGCTGATGGCCCGCACCCTGGCGTGGCTGACTCGCGGCCAGGTGAGCGAGGTGCGTACCGCCTTTTCCGTCGAGCGCACCGAGGACGACTACTACGAAGCAATTGGCGGCAAGACCGCCTCTCTGATGTCGGCGAGCTGCCGGGTGGGAGGGCTCACCGCCCGCTTGGCGAGCGATCAGATTGAGGCCCTCGCCGAGTTCGGCCGCTGCTTCGGGATGATCTACCAGCTGCGCGACGACGTCCTCGACATCACCGCGACCGAGAACCAGCTGGGCAAGCCCGCCGGGCAGGACCTGGCCGAGGGCATCTACAACTTGCCCACCCTCTTCGCGCTGCGCGACGCCACAGTCGGCGACGAGCTGCGCTCGCTGCTCGGCGCGGTCCTCAACGACGCAGATCGCGAGAGGGCCCGCAAGCTCGTCGTAGCCACCGACGGCGTGGCCCAGACGATCCTCGCCGCTCAGCGATTCCTCGACGAGGCCGACGCGGCGCTCGCCGTCGTTCCCGAGCCCGCACTGCGCGCGGGCTTCTCCTCGCTGATTCGCTCGCTGCTCGAGGACCTGCCCGCCGCTTAGTCCTCGCGCACCGGCTTCAGGGTCGGGAACGCGATCACCTCGCGGATGTTGGTGGCGTCGGCCACCACCATCGCCAGGCGGTCGACGCCCACGCCCAGGCCCGCGGTGGGCGGCAGGCCCCACTCGAGTGCCTTGATGTAATCCTCGTCGATGCGCATCGCTTCGTCGTCACCGGCCGCCGCCAGGCGGGCCTGCTCTTCGAAGCGCGCGCGCTGGTCTTCGGGATCGGTCAGCTCGGAGAACCCGTTGGAGAGCTCGCGGCCCACCAGGAACGACTCGAATCGCTCGGTCAGCTCGTGGTCCGCGGGGTGACGCCTCGCCAGCGGTGACACCTCGACCGGATATTGCGTGACGAAGGTCGGCTGCCAGAGGTCGGCTTCACAGGTGGCCTCGAAGAGCTCGGCGAGGCAGCGCCCCGCGCCCCACGAGACGTGCACCTCGACGTCGCGCTCGGTCAGTAGGGCCGCCAGGTGCTCTCGGCCCGTACGCACGTTCAGCTCCTCGCCCACCGCCTCGCTCACGAGGTCGGCCATCGTGGCCCGCCGCCAGGGCGTGGCGAAGTCGAGGTCACGACCCTGGTAGGTGAGGGCCGTCGCGCCGAGCACGTCGACGACGGCGCCGGCGACCAGCTCCTCAGTGAAGGCCATCATGTCCTCGTAGTTCCAATAGGCCGCGTAGAGCTCGAGCATGGTGAACTCGGGGTTGTGACGCGGCGAGACACCCTCGTTACGAAAGACACGGCCGAGCTCGAAGACCCGCTCGAAGCCGCCGACGACGAGACGCTTGAGCCACAACTCGGGCGCGATGCGCAAGAAGAACTCACTGCCCAGTGCCTGGTGGTACGTGACGAAGGGACGCGCCGCCGCGCCCGTGGGAATCGCGTTGAGTATCGGCGTCTCGACCTCCATGAAGCCGGCCGCCCAGCACCGCTCGCGCAGGGCGCGCACCAGCGCGCTGCGCCGAGCCAGCGAGGCGCGCGTGTCCTCGTTCGCCCACAGGTCGGCCTCGCGGTGGCGATAACGCAGGTCGAAGTCGGCGATGCCCGCCCACTTGTCGCCAAAGTTGCGCCGAGCGCTCGCGAGGACCTCGAAGGTGGCGACCTTCACCGAGAGCTCGCCGCGCTTGGTGCGCACGACCTCACCGTGCACGCCGACCCAGTCGCCGAGGTGCAGCCTCGTGAACTCCTCGAAGTCCTTGGTCACCGCCTCGAGGGCGAAGAGCTGAATCTCGCCGGTGGAGTCGCGCATCGTGGCGAAGGCCAGTCGCCCCTGGCTGCGCAGGAGCATCACCCGTCCGGCGACCGCAACCGCGACGCCGGACTCCTCGCCCGGGGCGAGGAAGCCGTAGGTGTCGGCGAGCGCCGCACAGTACGCCGTGTGCGCGAAGGTGTAGGGCGTGGTCATGCGGCTCCCGAATGATTGCGTCCATGAATGATACGTAAACCGTGGAGGGTGAGCCACGGCTCGACGTGCTCGACGCTGGTGGTGTGCGGGGCGATGAGCCCAGCGAGGCCGCCGGTGGCAATCACGGTGGCCGGGCCGACCTCGTCGACGATGCGCGCGACGACGCCGTCGACCTGGGCGGCGAAACCGTAGAGCACCCCGGACTGGATTGACTCGACCGTCGAGCGACCCACCACCGAGCGCGGGCGCACGAGCTCGACCGAGCGCAGCGCCGAGGCCTGGGTGTAGAGCGCCTCGAGCGAGATCGCGACCCCCGGGGCAATCGCACCGCCGAGGTACTCGCCGCGCTCGCTGATCACGTCGAAGGTCGTCGCGGTGCCCAGGTCGACCACGATGCCCGCGCCCGGGTAGAGGTCGTAGGCGCCCACCGAGTTGGCGATGCGGTCTGCACCCACCTCGCGCGGGTTGTCGTAGAGGATCGCCATTCCCGACTTCGTACCCGGTCCGAGCACCGTCACCTCGAGATCGGCGAACCAACGATTGGCCATGCGCCGCAGCTGCGTCGTGACGGGAGGGACCGAGGACGAGATGGCGATCGCCGACACGTCGGCGCGCAGGTCGAGTCCCTCGAGGTCGAGCAACTGGGTGAGGATCATGGCGTGCTCGTCCGGCGTGCGCTCGGCGACGGTCGAAAGGCGCCAGTGGAACGCCAAGCCGCGCTCATCGGTCGCGCGCGCGAATCCCATCGCGTCGGGCGAATCGGGCACTTCGGGGCCGAAGAGGCCGACCACGGTCTCGGTGTTACCGACGTCAATGGCTAGTAGCACGATCGCTCCCTTTGATGACTCGCACCGGCCCGTTGTCGAGCAGGCGAACCCCTTCGACGAGCCCGGCGAGCAGCGCGCGGCCCTCGCCCTCGTAGTCGTCGTCGAGCGGCTCGAGGCTGACCGGGTCGACGACCTCGGCGTAGGCCACCTCGACACCGGCCCCGAGCATCACCGCGCGCATCCTCTCGCGCAGTTCGCTCGCGCACGCGGGCTCGTCGGCCGCGGCCAGCGCTTGTGAGAGGCCGAGCGCGACGGCGCGCCCGGCGTCGCTGAGGCGCACGTTACGGCTCGAGAGCGCGAGACCGGACTCCTCGCGCACGATCTCACAACCCACCACCTCCACGTCGAAGGCGAGATCGCGCACCATCTGTCGCATGGCGACCAGCTGCTGGTAGTCCTTCTCACCCAGGTAGAGCCGACAGGGCCCGGTCACGATCAGCAGCTTGGCCACCACGCTCGCCACGCCGTCGAAGTGGCCCGGCCGGTCAGCACCCTCAAAGACCTCGCCGATCGGCCCGAGGTGCACCGTGGTTGGCGTGGCTTCTCCCAGGGGCCACATCTCGGCCAGCGACGGCTCGACGAGGACGTCGGTGCCCGAGTCGGCCGCGCGCGCCGCGTCGGCGTCGGGGGTGCGCGGATACGTCGCGAGGTCAGTCGCGTTGTTGAACTGACGAGGGTTGACAAAGATCGTCGTGACGACGACGTCGCCGGCGGCCGCGGCGGCGCGCATCAGCGACTCGTGCCCGGCGTGCAGCGCGCCCATCGTGGGCACTAGGCCGACGGTCCGGCCGCTCGCGCGCGCTGACTGCGCGCGCGCGCGCCAGTCGGCGACGCAAGCGATCCGCTCCATCAGGCCGACAGGGTGCTGCGGCGTCGTTCGGCAAGCTCCAAGGCGGCCGCCGCGAGGGCCACGTAGGCCGGGCGCTGTGACTCGGGCATCGCCGCCAGGTGCGCGTCGATCGTCTCGACGTCGCCGCGCGAAGCCGGTCCGGTCAGGGCGTGCGCCGGGCCGTCGCTCGCCACGTCGGCCAGCGCCTGGCCCGCGAGGGCCAAGAAGTCCTCGAGCTCGAGGCCGGCCTCGCTCGCGAGCCGCTCGACCTGGCCCATCAGCGCCACCAGGTGATTCGCCGCCACGGTGGCCGTGGCGTGATAGAGGGTGCGCCGCGAGTCCTCGAGCGTGATGACGCGCCCCCCGAGGGAGTGCACGAGCTCGAACGCCACGGGGTCGCCGGCAACGCAGTAGGTCGCCCCGCGCAGGCGCATCGCGCCGCGCTCGGGCGAGGACAGGGCGGCCAGGGGATGCAGCGAGGCGACGCGCGAGTGGGGCGCCAACACCTCGAGGGTGCGTGAACCCGCGACGTGGACGACCACGCGCGACGCGTCGGGCGCGAGGGCTCGCGCGACCTCGGCCAGGGCGTCGTCGGGCACGGCGAGTAGCACCACCTCACCGTCGACGCGGCCGAGCTCGTCGTGGTGCAGGAGGGTCACGTCGTGACCGGCCGCTCCCAAGGCGATAGTAAAGGACTGGCCGGCGCGGCCCGAACCCACGATGGTGACTTTCATCTCGACTCCGTTCCGGCCCCGAGGGTGCCGTTCGGCTAGAGCAACGACTCGAGTGTACCGATCGGAACGACCCGCCCGACGCCACGCGCGATCAGGTCCTGC
>JAJZSX010000127.1 GCA_021849435.1 Actinomycetes bacterium
GAAAAAGTAGGTGCGTTCATCGACGCCCACCGGGACAACGAGACCGGTGGGCGCAGGTGGGGGGTCGAGCCGATCTGTGAGCAGTTGCAGGTCGCCCCCAGCACCTACTACGACCAGAAGTCCCGTCCGGCCTCCAAACGAGCGGTCCGCGACGACGAGGTCGGTCCGGCCCTCGAGGCCCTCTGGCGAAAGAACTGATCACAAGTTAAATGGTCGTTGTGGGGCGCAGATTGGACTGTATCAACCAAAATCTCCACCAAACGCCGAACCCTGCCGCTGGACGGACCGGCGGCACCGCAGTAGGTCCGCCTTCCGCCGTTGCCGGCTGGGCTGGCGTGAAGTTCGTGGGGCGTCGGAGTTGAGAATTCGTAGCCGCTGGTGCGCATCGAAGTTGACTTGCCAAAAGTGACCGGGCCGGGCCAAGTGACCCCCTTCTACTCACCCCGTCGATTGGCGGCGAACTGCGGCACTTCATCTGGCTCGAAGCGCGAGAGCGAATCGACAATCGTCGCGGTCAAGCCGCTAACCGATATGAGACCTTGATCCAACAACGGGTGGGTGCGCGGCAGGGCAATGCCCATCACTCTGCCGACACTGGGTCACTTGCAACTCTCACCGACGAAGGCGGGAGGAGGTAGGCGTCGTATGGATCAGCGGGCCAGAGGTGGCCGCCTTCATCACGTCGACAGTCCTGACAGATGAGACCATCGGGATCGGGTATGGTCGCCGGTCTCCGCCTTGGCGATCTGCAGTGCGGACAGGGCGGTAGATTCCACGTTCTCTCCGACCCTCCTTTGTAGGTCCAGTGATCCTTGAACTGGTGCATCTGAATTCTCTGATGTAATCGATCAAAGGCGTCCGCTTCGATCTTGTCGATGTCTTCCTCTCGAACTGGCTTCCCCGTAGCAACGATGTCGTACATCGCCGCGATGAGGTTCGACCTATACGGCCGGCACCACTTGGCAGTGGCCGACGTCGTATGGACCAGGTGTAACCGCCTTAGGAGCTCCACCGGTTCACCGATCTCGACCGCGAGTGCGTCAAGGTCTGACAAGTCAAGCACGAGCGACACGAGCCGTGATAACCGCGGGTCAGCCACCTGATGGAGCATGAACCGCCTCTTGTCCACGCCCAGACGAAGCGCAAGTTCCGTCCCGGCTGCTCGAAATGCACCGGCGTCTGGGACGAGTGATCGCAAGGTGGCGGGCCCCGACCTCATTTTCTCGAGCAGCGCATCCGCCGCGGCCGTGTCCGCGAAAAAAGGGCTGTCGATGTGCTCCACGCTGACCGGCACGACGAATTCGGTATCTCCATCGCTAATCACAAACTCGAAGTCGATGATGAGAACCAGTTTGGTGGCGCCGTCAACTTCGCGAGAATTCGACGTCAGAGTGCAGTTGCGAAGGGCCGTCGTAAGAAGATCCCGGTAGCGCGAGTCGAAGGGATCACGAAGGCTCGCAACGAGATGAAGCAGGGATCCCAGCGCGGCGCTTTGCTGCGTGGACGCCGCAGCGGCGACAGCGTCTTTCACCGTCCTCTCTCGATCGAGAACGAGTTGCTCAGCGGCTGGAATATCGTTATCGGCCAGGCGGTTGAATCGGTCATTGAGCTCTCTGAGTAGCGCACCGCGAATCATCGGTAGTCCATCCTCGCCCCGTTCAACCAACTGGCATCGAAGAACGTCATTCTCGTCTTGCAGACCACGGAGTGACGTACGGGCCAGTGCGAGGTCGAGTTCGAAGGACTCGTCTATCGCCTCTATGGGAATATCTCGGATTAGCGTGTAGGCGGACTCGCCCGCCCCGATGATGGCCACGGCGAGCGCTCGATTGAGAATGCCGGCCGGCAAGTGCACCTTCAATTTGGGCTTGATCATCTTGAAGGCACGGTCGTACGGTTCTGCCAGACAGACGCCCAGCGTATAGCGAAGCGATCCGTTGGGACGGCGGAACGACTTTGTTACGAAGTAGCAGTCCACCCCGTCAACGCACACTGGTACCTGAGCGAACGCGAGCCCTCTGCTTGGAGCTTGTTTCACTGATGCGCGATATTCCCGGATTCTTACGAAGTCCTCAGGAGTTGCCCAACCCTCACCATCGGGAGGAAAGCAGTTTGAGACCTGAAAATCGTCGACCCCCTCCACGCCAAATTGAACCAGCAGCACACCCGTTTCGTAGAACGACAGATGGTCGAAGATCGGGTCGACGTAGGCCTTGGGGACCGTGATGGCCTTCTTCGGATCTCCCACGGCGTCGGGACCGAACAACCGTCTCACACCATCGGTCGAGAACCGCCGTGCGGCGAGACCGGCGGCAACCTCCGCGTGGCCCCAGCCCGGTCGACCAAGCATCGACAGCGCCCATCGCACATTTGCCACCTGATCGACGAGGCTCCCGTCATCGTCCCGCACATCGGGCAGACCGGCCGCCACGCTCCGTTCCGATGGGAAGTACGAAGGCGTATCGAACGTGCCAATCCTGGTGCCAATCGCGCCGCCGCGTAGTGAGCGATACGAGAACATCCCCGGCGGCAGTGGGTGGCAAAATCCAATGCGGAACTGACCGTCGGCAACTTCCTCCTCCGTGCCGCTGCGCATGCCCCTACGAGTTTGCTTCGGAATCTTGGCCGCGTCATCCTCGGCTGCACGGACCTCAAAAAACGTGAGGATCGACTCGGGTCCATTGACCTTGCTGAAACCACGACGCGTGTCCGCGAGGTAGCCATTCACTCCTTCCAGTACAAGCATCACCGGTCCAAATGCCCACGAGACTCGGGTCAGTCGGTCAATCCTCGTCGCAAAAAGACCAGCCACGCCGTACTCGTCGAGAATCTCGGCCAGGCGGTCCACGAAGGGCTGGCGCCTGTTCTTATCCAGCTGATGCCCCGACCCGCACGAGAGAACACAGACCACGCCGTGCGTGGCAGTGAAGTCCAAGGTGACGTACGAGTTCTTGAAACTCCCACCGTCGCGCTTCGTTGATTCCACGGGCTTGCTCGCCTTGAGCATGGCGACGAGCCTCATCTTGTCTGGAAGGGAGTCGCGAATGTCCACACCGCAGGTGACGAGGAAATCGACGGCCGAGAGGAAGTCGTTCACGGCCTGCAACCAGCCAGCTGGGTCGCTGAATCTCCCAACGACACAGATGACCTTCCCGGCGTCGTGCATCCCGATGAGATCCGCCGGCACTCGTCCCTTAGTTAGATGAGGTCTCACGCCTGGTTCCTCCTATTGCTTCGTCGTGTTGAACGCCGGTTGCGTGACCCAACTCTCCCGGCGTTTAACTCAATGACCTCATACGGCCAACGAACCATGAGCTCGAAGTCTTCGGGCTCAGCATCGCCGGCCCACACAGACCCCACAGCCTCGGTCCAGGTGGATTCCTCGCCGCTCGAAGTCCTACGGGCCAGAAATTGGGGGCTGACTTCTCTTGGTTTCATGGCATGGACTGTCCGGGCCACATGCACCAGCGCAATCAACACCTCTTTGAATCAACTCAAGTGGCTCGGATGCCACACTCGCTGTGCGATCGTCACCCAGTCGCCGGTGCGCCGTATCAAACGATCTGCGTTCCAGACCAACCCTCCTGGCCGGCGCCGCCGCCTGGGCGAGGTCGGCGCGCATCACGACGTCAATGCCTAGGCCGATCGGGACCCGAACGCTAAATGTGAGCAGGTACGGCCTCGCCGCGGCACCGCACCATCAGGTTGCGAAAGGAGCGGCGAAACCCAGTAGCCGACGATAAGAACATGACACTCAGCAGCATCCCAGCGCCACCAAAGGACCGCAATCCACTACCCATACCGGGCGAGACGCTGAGCGGCGACGTTCAACGCATCCTGTACCGAATCGAAGCTGAGTACGAGCCCGAGAGCTATCAGAACAGATTCGCCTCCGCCAAGGACAAAGTGACGCGGAGTCCAAACTCGGTAGGGCGATCGATGGCATCCTCGGCGGAACGGACAGCGCCGAACTCGGCACCCTGCTTCAAGCGGAACGCCACGCCTCTGAGCAACGACGCGACGAGGCGTGGCGAGCGCTCGAGAAGGTGGAGTTGGCACAGGAGATACGCGGACTGAGGTTCAGCCACACCTTCTTCAGCCCCATCGCAGCCCTGCGGCCGCTGCTCGAACTGGTCGAGCGATACGACTATTCCCTGTACGGCCAACTCGAAAGTTGAGCGACGGGCGCACGGCGTACTCTTCCTTGGGATAGTCGGGTAGACCTCGCCACCGAGCGGCGCGCCGCGCCCTTCAGCGGTGCAACAAATATGCGTTCGCAGCGAGCACAACAGATGCACCATCAGTCGTCCGAGCTGGCCTTCATCCATCCTTGAGCGTCATCGCACCGTGCTCGCCGCCCAGGCGTGCGAGAGCATCAACGTGCCTCTGGCACGCTTGTCTGGTCTCGTCGATCCATGTCATCGAGTACGCATCGAGCTCGTCGAGCGACTGGAGTTCCACGGCACAGCTCAAGGCGTCAATGACGCTCCGTTGGCACCGAATGACTGCATCGTGGATCTCCGCGTTGGTCCACTCGTCGATGGTCGTTCGAGTGGGCAGAAGCGCCACTTCGCAATTGGCTTCACCGATTAGCCGATTGAGCGTGGTCGAGAGTTCATGCTCGCGAGACGGTAGCCGAATAGTGGTCTCTGATCTCGGCGCGTTCGACCCGAAAGCTCTGCGCGGCTCTCCCCTCATAGCTCGTCCCACGATCTCGGGAACGCGACCCGAGTGAGTGGTAGAAGGTCCGAATAGACGCTGTCGATGTGAAGATGGACTTGAATACACATGGCGAGGGCCGCATCGGCGTCGGTCTTCAGTGCGCGAGGGGGGTTGCCGCTCTCGTAGATCTCGATGACGCTTCGCAGAACTCGACTCAGCACGTGATGGCACTGCGTCATGGCCTGAAGGACCTCATCACGTGTCCACACATCAATGTCGCGCTCGGAGGGTAGCTTCGCCGCAGTGTCCATCAGCTCGTCGGCGACATCTCGCAGCGAGTGGTACCAATCGGCGTCGTAGACAGGTTCGTACTCGTTCATCGTGCTCCAATCACTCTGAGTATGGGACATCGTCGCTTCAGTTAGCGATGGGGAGAAGTTCGCACCGGACGACGTCAATATCGCGTTGGGCATCTCGGCATACGGCCTCGGCGAACGAGATCGCCTCCCGCGTGGACTCATCGAGGTCATCCGGTACGCCAAGGCCCCGAACTGAATTCTCGACGAAGCGCACGAGGCGCTGGCACCGTTCAAGTGCGGCGGTGGTGGCTTCGCGGCTCCACTCATCGATGCACCACCAGGTCGGTAGTTCGAAGGTGGCATCTAACAGAAGGGTGGTGAGGCGGTACACCTTGATGCGTTGATCGGTCGTTCGATTGTCGGCTACTTGGGTCATGGGTTCCCTTCCAGGTCAGTAACTCGTCAGCACTTAGAAGACATCGATGCGGTCTTTGGTCTCCAGGCGCCGACGGACCGGCCGGCGCCACCTCCTCTCTGGTTCCCTGACTGGCTTCGCCGCCGGGCCCGTTCTCTGGGCGGTCCGGGTTCGTTCGTCGGGCTAACCAGCCTCACCATGCCGCGAGGCGGTGTCTCGCGCACTCGCCCCTTACGGCGCGGTCGCCCCGACAGCAACCGTCATGTGACCGGACGCCCCGTTCAGCGGGCCGATCGCGAGTTCACCTCTCGGTGGCGACCCTTAACGAAACTCCCCGGTGCCTGTCAGCCACCGATGCGCGGCCACTACCTCGTCCTCGCCCGCCACGGTGTAACCGTCGGTCACGTCGTTCTGGGCGTGGCGCAGGAAGGCCCGGGCCGTCGCGTGGCCGTAGGAGCGCTCGATCAGTGTGCCGACCGTCTTTCGCAGGTCGTGGGGACGGCCGTGCAACGCGTCGAGCCACGGCAGTTCGCGCTTCAGGCGGGGCCACAGCGAGTCGAAGCGCCGTCGGGTGAGCGGGTGGGGACGCAGGACTTTCGTCCCGTCGGGCTCGGTGACGTACCAGGAATGACGGTAGTAGAACACGGCTGCGTCGGGACGCAGCACGGTCCGGCCCGACGAGACGTCATCGAGCGTGAACGTTTCGGGGTCGAAGTCGTCGGGTGCGCGCAGCACCACGTCGCCGCGCGCGACGGCGTGTCGCAGAAGCGCGAGCATCAGTGCCTCGCTGATCGGCTGCTCGTCGATCTTGTCGGCCTTTTCTCCCAGCCGAACCTTCATTTCGTTCACCAACAGGTCCCCGATGCGCACCTTCACAGGCGCACTGCGTCGCCCCCCGGTCTCGAGGAAGAAGCCGACCGTCAGCGCGTCCAGCTCAACGTCGTCGCTGCCCGACGTGAACAGAGCCCGCCACAGTTCTTCCAACCGCTCGGCGCTGTAGCTGCGCTTCTGCACGTCCGGGCGGGGGAAGCGGCTCATGTCGAGCGCCACGTTGTGACTGACGCCCGTCGCGCGGTCGCCGCTCGCCATCTTGTAGGCGAAGCTGAGGAAAGCCCGCAGGTGCTCGACGGCCGAGTGACCCTGGTAGGCGAATTGCGGACGACCTTCGCCCGCCCGGGTACAGTTGCGCACCGTGGTGCGCTTTCGTGCGCGCAACTGTGCCCAGTGACTCAGGTGCTCGAGCTGACTCAGCGTGATCGCGGCGAACTCGAGGTCGGCGAGCGCCGGGCAGTGCTCGAGGCAGTTTTTCGCTTGCACCGAACCCGCCCCTAGGTCGGTGTGGCGGCAGTCACACGATCCTCGCACGACGCACGCGCACGGGCTCCACTTAGAGTGACTCTTCGGATTTGAGCGGGGAGTGACGCTGACACCGTGATAACGACGAGGGAGAAAGGGAGGCGGGGGCTCTGCAAATCTTTAGGTACTTGACGCCTAGAGATTGGAAGAACCCCCGTG
>JAJZSX010000128.1 GCA_021849435.1 Actinomycetes bacterium
ATCTAGAGGCGGGGTCAACCAGCGAGGTCCGTCGCGCAGTGTGATCGTCGCGGTGGTCGTCTCGGTGCACTCGCCGCGCTCGTTGACGAGTACCACGTCGTCCGCGCGCGGGTGGCGCCGACGTGCCTGATTGTAAAGGGAGCGTTGTGTGGTCTTGTGAAAGAGCAGTATCGAAGCGCTGTCGACGGGTTGGTCATCGATGGCGAGCGTGACCGGGGTCAGTCGCGCCTCGGGCGCGGCGCTGACCTGGACCTCTGCTCGACCATCTCGCGACACCAACACCCGAACTCGCGCGTCATAGTCAACCGGTGCGAGCCGTCGAAAGACGAGGTCCTCGAGCGTCGGTCGCACGTAAAAGCCCAAGAACTGAGCTGAGGCTCGGAGTCGCGCGAGGTGCCGGTCGATGACGCTCGTCGTCGCGTTCGGGGTGTAGCGAAAGGTCTCCAACAGCCGGAATCGCTGGCTGAGCGTTGAGGTGAGCATGACCGCCTTGAGTTGCATCTCGCGGTACTCGTCATCGGGCCGGGAGGCCGCGATGACGCCGCCGCCGCTCCCGAATCGAGCCACCGCCGTGGTCGTATCGGCGACGGCGGTACGAATAGCGACGTTGAACCGCGCGTTGATGCCGTGGTCGGTTGGTGCTAGGAGGCCCACGGCGCCGCAGTAGACACCGCGCGCCGTCGATTCCAGTGACGCGATGATCGACATCGCGCTGCGCTTGGGTGCGCCGGTGACCGATCCACAGGGAAACATCGCGTCAAAGATGTTGGCGACGCTGAGGCCGTCCAACGTCTGACACCGGACCTCTGACACGAGCTGGAAGACCGTGGGGTAGGCCTCAAGCGCGCAGAGTTCGGGCACGGCGACCGATCCCACGACGGCGACCTTGCCCACGTCGTTTCGGATGAGGTCGACGATCATGACGTTCTCCGCACGGTCCTTTCCCGAGGTCGCGAGCGCCGAGGCGAACTGGCGGTCCTCAGCCGGCCACCGGCCTCGTCGATGGGTGCCCTTCATCGGTCGGCTCCGTAGCGTCGAGCCGTCCCACTCGAAGAACAACTCGGGCGAGGCGCTCACGATTGCGACACCGTCCAGTTCGATCAGTGCCCCGTACGCGGGTTGCTGGGCCGTCAGAAGTTGTCGGTAGAGGGTGCGATGACTGCGAATCTCGGTGCTGATGACGGGACCGGTGAGGTTCACCTGGTAGGCGTCGCCCGCCGCGATGTGCTGAAGCACCGTCTTGACCCTAGAGACATACTCACCGGACGTCGCACGTGGCTCCCAGCGTGACGGGCTCGCGGGCACCCTGTCGTGGGGTAGGCGCAGGCGGGTGGTGACGCAGCGCCGATAGACGCCGAACCACGCCAGCGGCAGTTGCGGGCACCACGCGTCGTCGCGGTCGTGCACGGTGAGCACGTGATCAAAGGCGGGCGCGCACTCGTAGGACACGTAGCCAGCGGCCCAGTAGCTGTTTCGCACGTATGCTTCGGCGTCGCGAAGGACGGAACGAACGTCGTCGATCGTCGTCGCCCGCAGCTCACCGACGAAGTCGGAGAGTATGGACGTCGTGTGATCGCGCATGTTGTCGAACCGGACCGTCGGCAACTCGGGGCGCGTCACGTACGTACGTTAGGTGGCGGTCGTGACCGAGTGCGAAGGGAGATTCAGTCCGTGCCTGGCGCAAAGAGTTCCAAATCGGTCGTCACCAGAATTCTCCGGGAAACAAGATTCTTTCAATTGCCCCGTCGTTTCGTCTCGACAATTAGCATCTGGCGTGGCTATGGATACCTGGTGGTTGTAGATGGGAAGTCGTCAAGTCTCAGCACCGTACGCTCTCGGGGCGATGGTCGGTTTCGTGTTGGTCAGCGTCTTCGTTGCTTCAGCGTTGACGACCTCGAGACTGTCTAACGGGGTTTCTCATTCATATCAGCGTGCACTGGCCGCGACGAATCTTGAGTTGGCGGTAACCAAGGTGAGTGTGGTCGAGAACACCGCCATAACGTCGCACACACTCGGCTCGATTAGCGACTTTGCGGCAGCGCTGGAACAAGCTGAAGGCGCGAAAGCAGCGTTGGGCGAGTTCGAACGAACCCCAGGTGGTGTCACTGGCTACCTCTCGCTCGAACGTCGCATCGCCGCGTTTTTGGATTCGGGGCACTACCCGCAAGCCCTGCACCTGGATCAGGCGACTGAGAACAATGTGGTGGCGAGGATTGCCCTGACCCTTCATCGCTCGAGCCAGACGGCGATGCAGCAGGCACTGCGAGAAGACGGAAACTACAAGCGTCTTTCACAGTGGGTTCATTTTCTCTTCCTGCTCGTACTCGCGTTGCTTATGGGAGGCGTGGGGCTCGTGGCATATCGCCGCGCATCGGACCTTCGCCGTCTGAGCGAGGACAGCGAACGGAGGACGCGCGCACTGCTCGAACACGCAGGCGACGCGATTCTGCTGGTCGACGGCGACGGAAAGATTACCTTTGCGAACGACGCGTGTCGGCGGCTCTTGGGCACTGAGGTTCGTGACGATTCAGATACGCGATTCCACGAACTTGCGTGCTCGTTGACGGCCCCACGACTGGCGGACGTTCTCGAAGTTGCCCGACACAGACCGAGTGCGTTGGTCACTGAGACGATGCCCATTGGAGAAGATGGGTTGACCATCGTCGAGGTCAACGTGTGTGATTACACGGACCGACCGGTCATTGGAGCGGTAATCGTGAACATTCGTGACATCACTCAGCGCCTGCTGACGCAAGTCGCCCTCGAACGCGAAGAGTTGTTCTCGACGGATCTAATGGAGCGCGCTCCACTCCTCATCTATGTAAAGGACCTAGATCTTCGATTCCAGCGCGTCAATGGAGGGGCCGCACAACTCCTGGATCGAAGCGTGGACGAGATCGTTGGGCATACCTCTGCCGAACTGTTCACCAGCGAGGTGGCTTCTGCGCTTGAGACGGGCGATCGCCGAGCAATTGCTGATGGTGAGTTCACCACAGAACAGACACTGGTCGTACACGACGTCTCTACTCCCGTACTGGCGACATACTTTCTCTTGCGTGACGCGTCGGGCGAACCGTACGCCGTGGCGGCAGTGGCGATGGACATGACGAAGGTGGAAGAACTGCGGGCAACTGAACGGGAGCTACGTGCCGGTGTCGCGCACTCGACGGACGCGATGGTCACCTCGTATCACGGATTGATCAATTCGTGGAATCCGGCAGCCGAGCAACTCTTCGGTTACGGCGCCGCGGAGATCGTTGGCCGAGAAGTGGGCGTTCTACTAGCGCCGCCCCACCGAGATCGGTTGCTCACGCTGGTCGACGCTGTGTACTCGGGCGAGTCGGTAACGGTGACGAGACTCACGGGACAACGCAAGGACGGCAGCACGTTCGAAGGATCGCTCGCCGCTGCCCCGATCGTGGACTCATCGGGGGTTGTCGTCGGGGTGTCGTCAGCGATTCACGACTGCACTGCCGAGATAGAACTCGCTGCACGATTGCGAACCGACGCTCTGACGGGTCTGCCTAACCGGGACGTACTGCTCGAACACATGCGCACGTTGGAGACGACGGATCCGACGGTGCTGGTCGGACGTCCTTCTCCGATCTACATCGCAGAACTTCACGTGGACCGCCTTAACCAGTTGAATTCGGTGTTCGGCGGTTCTACCGCGAGAGCTCTCGTTCGCGCCGTAGCCGAACGACTTGCGGCGTTCTCGCTCTTGGGCTCCTTCGTGGCTTGTACCGGGCGCGGTGAGTTTGCGATCGTCTACGCAGCTAAATCCCGGGAGGACGCCGAGCGATTCATCGAAGATGTCCATCGTGTTGTCACGGTACCGATTGAAGTGGATGCACAGGTTCTCGCCATTTCGATAAGCGTTGGCGTTTCGGAGCTCACTGGTGCCGATCTCAGTGCTGCAATCAGCGAGGTGACGTTTCTGAGCCGACAGGCGAGGCCAAGTGGTGGTAATCCGATCACTTTCTTCGACGAGTTCCACCGGCACCAGCTGGCGAACGACGTCAATACGCTCCAAGAACTGCGAATCGCATTGCTTGAGCGACGACTTGTCCCGTACTATCAGCCAATCGTGGAGTTGGCAACCAACGAGATCGTTGGTTTCGAGGCGTTGGTTCGGTGGCCACATGACACTCGCGGTCTCGTGACTCCCGATCAGTTCATCGAACTAGCAGAGGATAACGGATTGATCGTCGATCTCGGACGGCAAATTCGCCTCCAAGCATGTTTACAACTCGCGCAGTGGCAACGAGCGACGAACCGCCCCTCGCTAGAAATTCACGTCAACGTTTCTGTACACGAGTTGAGCAATTCTGACTTTATCGCGGCAACGAAATTGATGATAGAGGAATCCAAGGTTGATCCCAGTGCGGTCATTTTTGAGATAACCGAGAGCTCGCTGGCGAACGCTGCCGACACCATGGCGACGTTATGGGAAGTGAAGGCCCTAGGTATCCGCTGGTCGATTGACGACTTCGGTACTGGTTACTCTTCTCTGTCGTACCTTCGCGATTTTCCCGTCGATAGCATGAAGATTGATCGCAGTTTCGTGATGGAATCTGGAACCCCGAAAGGCGCAGTAATGGTGAGGTCGATTCTCGACTTTGCGAGGGCACTAGACCTCGCGACGATCGCTGAGGGGATCGAAACATTTGAGCAGCGTGATCTCCTGGCTACGTTAGGAGGGCAACGAGGGCAAGGCTATTTCTGGCACCAACCGGTTCCCGCACGTGAAGCGTTCGAACTTTTGAAGGGTTGGCCACCACGACCTTAGGCCTCACGTCGAGTTTGATTGTGCGTTGAGGGTGTAGTTCCGCTCACCGCGAAAGGTGTGCGGGATGAGCGGCAGTGCGGCGAGTTGGCGGTCGCTGATCTTGACCCCGTTGGGATACCAGTGTGGGTCGTAGTCCGCCTGAATGGTGAGACCCGTCGAGGTCGAGATGCTTGAGATCAGCTCGATGATGGTGCGCAGACTCGTAAGGGGTTGCCGCGCCAGATCATGGTGATGAAGCTGAACATGCGGTGCTCGATCCTGCTCCACTTTGACGTGCCCGGCGGGTAGTGACACTCCGTGATGGCAAGTCCGATCTCCTCGGCGAGTCGGGCGAGTTCGACTTTCCAGGCGCGAACGCGATACCCGTTGGACCCGCCAGCGTCGGCGGTGATGAGCAACGACGCGGCGTCCTTGAAGCGCTCGCGGCCCATCTGGCGCCACCAGCGCCGGATGGACTCGATTGCGAACTCCGTGGTGTCCGCGGTGTCGCCCACGTGGACCCAGCCCTCGTTGTTCGAGACGACGTAGACGCCGTAGAGGATGACCTTGGCGTACTCACCGAGTGCGGGGTCCTTGAAGTCGTGGACCGTGACGCGCTCGGGTGATCCTGAAGGCGCTCACTCGGTACCCCCGTTGGCGTAGTCGACGATCAACTCCTTCTTGGAGTCCACGACGCTGATTACCGGTTGAGCCTGGGCGAGAAAGGCGCGGCGGCGTCATTTAAGAAGTGAAATTTTCGGTCACGATCGGAGCGCTGGCCCCCTCGGTGACCTTGGTGTTGGCCTGCAGGGAGTAGCCCAGGTGGTGCAGTAGTCGCAGCACCGTGCTCGAAGAGAATTTGAAACCTCGCCGTTCCAACTCTTTCGCGAGATTCACCGAGGACTTCGACGTCCAGCGCAGCAGCGACATCGGGTTGCCCCGCGTGTCAGGGTTCACCAACTCATCGAGGGTCGCCAAGAGGCCGGGCAGCTCGTCGATCTTCAATTTGTCGCCGCCACCGACGATGCGAGGACGCGACAAGAGCTCAATGCCCGCGGCGGCTTCGCTCTCGCACTTGGTCACGGTATTACGCGAGAGACCCGAGGCGAGTGCCACCGCACTCTTGCCGCCACGTCCGAGCAGTGCAGCGGTGGCCCCCCACGATCACGCGTCGCTGGAGTTCGTTCATGTGGGGCAGCGCCACTTCGAAGTGACGAGCGAACCCTTCCTCGGCGACTTCCACGCTTCAATACCCCATTACTCAGACTTACTTGAGGTGGACCTGTAGCAGGCTGGACACATAGCGCAACGTGAGACTTAGCCGAGTCCACATGGGGTCGACTCGGCACCAAGGCTCACCGGCAATTTCCGAAGTGTCCGGTTTTCGATCGTCGTGGACACGGAGGGTTCCTATTGGTATGAGGTACGGTTTCTGCTACGTCATGTCTTCGTCGGAGGTCTTGCGTGCGTCATATCGGACTACTCGCCGTACGCCTCGTGTTAGGCAGCTATCTCACCGTCCACGGGTTCAAGAAACTCTTCCGGTACTTTGGTGGCTCCGGGCTGGACGCCACGGCACGAGGTTTCGAAGCGATCGGCGTGGAACCCGCTAGAGCAATGGCGACCGTGGCTGGAGCAAGTCAACTTGGCGGGGGACTCCTCACTCTTGCGGGCGTCGCGGATCCACTGGGTCCTGCGCTCCTCGCAGGAAATATGGCGGTTGCCGCCGTCGCGCTTCGAAAGAATGGTCCGATGTCCCAGCGCGGAGGCTACGAACTACCGCTCACAAACCTCGCCGCAGCGGTGGCTTTGATGAGCAGCGGAGCGGGCGTGCTTCGTCTAGGCCCGCCTCTGTCCAAATCGTTGATCCGGATCATTTTATTTGCGGGGACAGCCATGACTATTGGTTCATTAGTACAGCTGCTACGCAGACGACCAACTACACCCTGCGAACGCAACAAAATGCAAACTGAATCGACCAGCGAATGTGGAATCAACCATGAGATTTGACGGGCTACGCGAGAAACACTAGCGTCGGTCCAATCCAAGCGGGTGCTCCTTGCAGGGGGCTGAGATTAGGCCGACGCGGCCTGGGACCGTTGAACCT
>JAJZSX010000129.1 GCA_021849435.1 Actinomycetes bacterium
AAGGAGCGACCGTGAGCCGCATCGAACACTTCGAAGAGGACTTAGCCCCTCGGGCCAATCGGGTCGTACCCGCGGCGTCCGCTGTAGTTGTCGACGAAAGGAAACGAATTCTGCTCATCAAGCGAACCGACAACGGATTGTGGACGATTCCCGGCGGTGCCATGGAGCCCGGCGAAACTATCGCTGACTGCTGCCGTCGTGAGGTGCTCGAAGAGTCGGGCATTGAAGTCGTCATCACCCGGCTCATCGGCGTCTACAGCAACCCCCGTCACGTCATTGAGTACGCCGACGGCGAAGTCCGCCAGCAGTTCTCGGTCTGCTTCGCGTGTCGCCCGGTCGCGGGTGAACTCACCACCAGTGACGAGTCGAGCGAGGTGGGTTACTTCACCCTCGCTGAACTAGCGACCATGGATATCCATCCGTCGATTCGCCTGCGAATCACTCACTTTGGTGAATCTCGCCCTGATCCGGTGATCGCCTAAATTATGGCGCCCGGATTGACTTCGGCGAGTCGCAGTTCCACCCGACGAAACGCGCCGCGAATAACGTCGTCGTCTGCTTCCAGCCCGCGTACAACGATATGGTCGTCGCCGTAGCGGGCACGAATTTCTCGGAGTCGCTCGTCGAGGGACAGCCGCGTCCCATCGGGACCGCACGACAAGTCGCAGTAGGTCAGGATGTCAGCCATGAGGCTCATCTCTCTGGGGAACTTGGCAAACTCATTAGCGAATCCGCGAAGCGCAGTCTCAGCGGCACCCGAGCCGTGGTGTGCGACGAGACAGGCCAATCGCTGCTCGCCCAACTCTTCGAGGTGAATCGCTCCGTCCAGGTGATGAGCACCCGTTGTAGCGAGCATCGGGGCATAGCCAATATCGTGCAGCCACGCGGCCGTCACCAGCACTGAGCGTTCTTCGGGATCGTCGAGCAGAACGTCGGCCAGCTCAGAGGCGATTGTCGCGACCGCACGTGAATGCGCTAAACGTCGTGGACTCTCCGCCAGCAGCGATGAAGCGTAATTTTCAGCCCACAGACGACGATCCATTACGGATGAGCCTAGATGCCGAGCCCGCAGAACTCCCCGAGCGACCGAGCCCTGTGCAGACGCGGACCGAAGAATCTGGCACGATACTTGAGCGAAGTGACCCTGAACAATGGCGTTTCGGCGACTTCGGTGAGTGAAGCTGGACTGGATCGAATCTGCCTTCATTGTCCGCTTGTTTACTTCGAATTCATATTTTCGGGCATGACAACGGCTGTGGCACCCGACGGGAACCTTCGGCCCCCGTCGGGTGCCGCCTAGGCGGTACAACGGCGAGGCGTGTGAGAACTTTCTTTACGTATTCGAGCACCCAGACACGACCCTCGTTGGCCGCCTGACGGACAGCTTCGAGGGCCTGGTGCGCCGATCGCTTGGGCCGGAACCCAAAACTCACCGGAGAGAAGTCCGCTTCGAAGATCGGCTCGAGTACGATCTTCGCGGCGCTCATGACCACCCGGTCAGCGACGCTCGGGATGCCCAGGGGCCGGGTCTCACCCGGCTTTCCTGGCTTGGGGATATTCACTCTGCGCAACGCCTGGGGCCGATACTTCTGGGCCCGCAGTTGCTGGCTAAGTTCATCGAGGAAGGTTCTTACCGCCTCGACGCCCCCGGCTTCGATGTCGGCGATACTCACGCCGTCAACACCGGGGGCCCCTTGGTTAGCGGCCACGTTGACCCAGGCTCTCTCCATCACATCGCTGCGGACGAGTTTGTCAAAGAGGGCGTGGAACCTACGTGTCCGGTTTTGCTTGGCACTGCGATACAGCACGCGTTGCAGGGCTCGAACGGGGTCCAGGTCATCGACCTGTCTGACAGTCCTAGCCGTGTTGTCGGCACTCATCAGCGCTCCTCCCTACTCTTCGTGCACCAATGAAGCAGGGGTCCTTCGCTCAAGGCAGGTTGTGTTGTCCTGTCCGTCGTCACTACTACGATCCCCTCCGACTCCCTCTCGGCCACCTACCACTTCCCGGGTTCACCGGTTATAAACAGAGACGCTCCCGACTCGCAGGGTCGGGGCCGAGTAGGGCCTCTCCAGTTCCCACGTCACCCTTCTGACCGTTCCACGTCCCCTACGCCGGAGTATCCAGCGCCGCCCGCTCCAAGATCTCAAGCGGCTTCCAAGGCCTTCGCCAAATCCACACAGGCTCGGCTCCCTCACTTCCCCGGTTACCCGGGAACCTTCACGACACTGCAGACTTCTTTTCATAATGCGGACCGGCCAGTTGCTCCACCCCGCTTCGACCCCCGCCTCTCGACCGGACCCGGAGGTTTCACTACCGAGGACCTTGGCGTCTCCCCGGACCGGACTTTCACCGGCTGGTTGACGAGAGTTATCGCTCGGTTACGTCATGATCACTCCCTTGCAGTCGTAGTCATTGCGCCCGAGCAGCTGGACGCACGTGGATCCAGGCTAAGTACTCGTACAAATTTGCTACTATCTATGTTAGTAGGTATACGCAGAGGAGACCAATATGTCTGAAGTACTCGGCCTAATTACCCCGGGCCCTTTTTATGCTCTAGCCATCCTGGCTTGCCCAGTAGGGATGGGGGCGATGATGTGGTTCATGATGCGCGGAAAACGGCACGGCCAACAGGTGGGCCAGTCTTCTGATCCGATGAACTCCTCAATCGACCGAGACCGCGAGACCGAGTTATCTCGCGTTCGAGCCGAGATAGACGAGAGGGCCAACCAAGTTGAGCGCGACAACGACTTGAGCGTTGAGCAGAAGTGAGCCTCATCGTCCGCGCTCTGGTCCTTGCCAGCGCAGTGGTTTCCACCTACTTCCTCTGCGTGCGGCCCATGCGGCGAGGCTCCTGCACAACAATGTGCACCTTGCAGTCGAGTTCGTCACGCCACGACCATGACATCAATTCATCGAACCTCGACGTCAACCTGACGCAAGCTCGTGAAGAATTGGCGTTGCTTCACAAACGAACTGAAGTTGGCGGTCACGCGTAAAGTTGCGTGCCTCGAAGACACGGTAAACCGCCCACCTTGGATCACGTGACACCGAATTGCATGACAAATTTCGAAAATCGGTGCCAAAACCAACTAAGGCAGGCGGCCGCCGTCGCTGTTCTGTGATCCACAACAATCGAAGCAAGGTTGCGGACAGTCACAGATCTCGCCGCTGACTTGGCTGAACGCCCCGTGGGGTCCGATGGCTACCAAGCCGGACGAACATGCAGATGAGTGTGTTTCAACGTACACAGGTACCCCTTACTCATGGACTTAACGGGTAACCACTATGCTCAACCACGCAGGTCATCGCTATTGACCAATTAGTCGGGTCGTAACTCAAGCGAGGGAGGCGAGGAACATTGCGATCGTTACGATCCTTCGGGGATTTGGAGTCGGCGGTCATGGACCAGTTGTGGGCGGCAGGTCACCCGATGTTGGTACGCGAAGTGCTCGAGGGGCTGCAAGAAGATCGTCCACTGGCCTACACCACCGTCATGACCGTCATGGACAAACTGCACCGCAAAGGGTGGCTGACCCGCGAACGTGAGGGTCGGGCGTACGTCTACCAGCCTTCGGCTCCACGCGAAGCCTACGCCGCACAACTCATGAGCCAGGCTTTCACACAAGCCGACGACGCGACCGCTACATTGATTCGTTTCATTGATGCCATGTCTCCAGACGAAGCTGCCGCACTCGATCGAGCGCTCAGCGAACGGCTCAACACTGACAGTAAGAATGAATTATGATCGTTGCTGTACTGCTCATTGGCTACGCCGCGCTACTCGGCGTGGTCGGACCGAGCGTACTCAAAATTGGCACGTGGGCCGATCGGTCTCCCCGTCTCGCGATCGTTTGCTGGCAGGCCCTGAGTATTTCAGTGCTCGCCTCAGTAACACTTGCTGGTCTCGCCCTGGCGGCCCCCATAGCTCCGTTCAGTACAAATTTGGCAGCGATCCTTCGAACGTGCCTGATGGCGATTCAGCACGGCTACGCCACTCCGTCTGGTGTGGGTGCGACCCTCGCGGGATTGGTCTTGGCCGGCGCCGTAGTCGCCCGCAGCATTAGCTGCCTAGTGGCTGGTCTCATCCGATCGGCCCACCAACGAAATCGCCACATCGAGACATTGAGCCTCATCACGAGAAGTTGCGAACACTTCGAGACAGTTATTCTAGATCATTCGACCCCGGCGGCGTATTGCCTCCCGGGACGTCACCGTCGTGTCGTACTTACATCTGCTGCACTCAATGCGTTGGACAGTTACCAACTTCAGGCTGTGCTTTCTCATGAAAAGGCCCATCTCTCGGGACGTCACCACTTGGTGCTCGAGGCCGGCACCGCGTTGCATCGAGCCTTTCCTCGGGTACCACTCTTCGCTCAAGCCAATGAAGAGATGACTCGACTCGTTGAACTGGTGGCCGATGACGTCGCCGCTCGCCGTTATGGACGACTTCCAGTGGCCACAGCCATGGTGACTATGTCTGGTGCTACTGCACCAAGGATGGCTCTGGCCGCCGGAGGCGCCGGCGCCCTGGAAAGGGTCCGGCGCCTCCTTCAGCCGGCCCGTCCCCTCAAGTCTCGGACGGTACTTACCGTTTTCGTCCTCGCAATCGCCGTTTTCATCATCCCGGCGATCGTCGCTGTCGCACCTGCGCTCAGCGCTCCCCGAATGTCGGCCTGTCCCATGGTTCCCGGGGTGTCCTCGTTGGCCTTGGGTCCCGCTTGCCACGATTCCCAAGCGCCCGTCGCAACCAGCCTCACTACTGCTTGACAGCAACTCAGGGCCCGGCGCGGAATCGCCGTGATGAAGGAAGATTGTGCTCAGAGCGCGTAGTTATCGCGAGTAGCGCAACGTAAGTTCTATGGGCAGAGTCACAATCTTCGTGCCAGAGGCCGATGAATACTTGCTACTATCTTCGTAGTACTAACTACGATAGTAATACGAAGGATCCATTTGTCTTCGCTTTTGTTCAGCACCTCTGTAGCTGCCGCCTTCCTCGCGGGTGTCGTCGCGCTCTTCGCGCCGTGCTGCGTATCGGTCATGCTCCCCGCCTACCTCGCTACGGGAATACACCGTCGTCGAGGACTGATCACAATGACCTTCATCTTCGCCGCCGGAGTGGCCGCAGTGATCTTGCCCCTAGCCGCGGGAGCGAGCACTTTAAGCCGGCTCATCAACGGCGAGCACGCCATTGTCTATTCAGCGATGGCGGTCGTAATGATCACAATGGGTATCGCCATGGTCGCCGGCCTGCGTCTGCCGATACCAATGCTCGGGGGTAGGGTTCGCCAAGGACGCGGCCCTGGTGCGGCATTCGTCTTGGGTACGTTCTCGGGCGTGGCGACTGCATGCTGCGCCCCGGTGCTGGCTGGTGTCGTGGCGCTCTCGGGTGCTGCGGGCAGTTTCTTCACCGCCATGGTGCTCGGAGTGGCGTACGTGTTCGGGATGGTGGCACCGCTGTTCGTCATAGCCCTCGTGTGGGACGGCCGGGAACTCGGGGCGACCCGCTGGCTCACTGGTCGCAGCATCCACTTGCGTCTCGCACGTCACGCTCGGAACGTATCGCTGTCGAGTTTCGTCGGCGGCTTGCTCCTCGTCGCCATGGGAACGTTGGTCGGGGTGCTGGCGTACACCGGACCCGACATGGCTTCTCGGGGATGGCAGGTCACGGTATCCGGCGACGCCCAACATTACGCACATGTGGTCACTGCCTGGCTCGGGCAACTGCCCGGTTGGATCACCGCCGTTGCGGTGTTCGCCGCTCTCGGCACCTTGGCGGTCGTGGCCGTTCGTCAAGTCGCTGACCATGCGGCACCAGACCCGTCCACCGACCCGCTACCAAACGACCATTGTTTTACGTCGTATAAGTCCACTGAAGAAGCGACTGACGACTCCCGGATGTCAATCGAGCGAAAGCACAAACAATGACATCACGAGCCAGGAGTCGTACCGGTTCGCGCTCAACGACCCGAAATACCCCGCTTGCCAAACGCAGTACTGACCAAACCCCACGTTCGCGTCAGTCCGGGACTGTTCGAGCTCGCAATGCTCGACGACGCACCATCTGGGTCCGCACTGGCATCAGTGTGGCGACCGGTATCGCTCTCCTTTTAGTGATCTTTCTCACGAGCGGGCACGTAACTTCGAAATCCTCAAGCGCCTACCCGTATCAGGTCGGGCGACCCGGACCGGGTTCGCTCGCTCCGAACTTCACGTTGCCGTCAAACGGTGGGGGGCATTTCAGCCTCGCCGCCCAGCGAGGAAGAACCGTTCTGCTCTTTTTTCAGGAAGGCATCGACTGCCAACCATGCTGGACTCAGCTCCAGGCGATCCAGGCTCACATGACTGCCTTTCACCGCGCGGGCATCAGTGAAGTTGTGAGTATCACCACCAACCCTGTGGGCGCTCTCCAACAAGCGGCTACCACGTACGGCACCACGATCCCGGTACTCTCCGACTCGAATTTCGCAGTGTCCCGGGCCTACCACGCCAACCATTACGGAATGATGGGTGCCAGTGCCGACGGCCACTCTTTCGTCGTCGTTGGACCGGGTGGCGACATCCTCTGGCGGGCCGACTACGGAGGTGCGCCCAACTACACAATGTACGTACCCGTTAGCGCACTGCTTCACCAGATGGAAACCGGGATGGCCCGAGTGAGGCGTGCGTGAGGCGCATTACACTTCTCACGAAGTCCGACTGCCCCCTCTGCGATCAGGCCAAAGACGTGCTGGCGCGTCTCGAAGCGGAGATTCCCCTTTCGGTCGAAACAATTTCGTTGGAATCGGAGGAGGGTTACCGACTTGCCGAGCAGTGCAACCTGCTCTTCCCGCCCGGACTACTCATCGACGGCCAACCCTTCAGATCGGAA
>JAJZSX010000130.1 GCA_021849435.1 Actinomycetes bacterium
CGATCTCTTTCCGGTGTAGCTCCCGATAACGCCACAGTTGCCGGCGGACCCGCACGAAATGTCGACCACCGAAGTGAAGTGACCTCGATTCAGTGCCGACAACCCTGAGATCGGCATCGCCATGCCCCATCGGCCACGTACTTCACTGACGAGAAACGCCCGTTGATAGCTACCGGTTCCGTAGGAACCGCCGGCGACACAGTCACCGGGAGCCCCACACGAGATCGAATGCAACTGCTCGAGATGTCTGCCATCGAGCGCCACGATTCCAGGAATGTCGAAGGCTCTGCCCCACACCCCGTGCGCCTCATCAACGAGGAACGACTGGGTGACACCGGTTTGCGCTCGAAAGGTTCCGCTCGCGCCACAGCTACCCACCGCGGCACACGAGAGCGAGATCGTGTAATCCGAACCGCCCGGAGTTAATGCGGCGAGACCCGGAATGACTTTCGCGCGGCCCCAAACGCCATTCGTTTCGCTTACGGCGAAGGCCGGCAAAGGAACTGAACCCTTTTGCTCGGTGCCGACGGCGCTGCAGTCGCCCGGCGCTGAACACGACATCGACGAAATTCCAGATCCCTCCATGGCGTGGGTCGACGGACCAGCGACGAGTTCGAAAGGTCCCCACGATCCGCGTACTTCACTCACGACAAATGCTCGCGCGCCGTTCGCGCCGGAGATCCCTCCGCCGGCGCTGCAGTCACCGGGCGAGGCGCACGAGATCGCCGAAAGATACGCGAAGTATCCGGTTCCGAAAGTGCTGACGCCCCGAACTTTCTGGACCCGCCCCCACACGCTATCGCTTTCGTTTGCAACGAAGGGGAGGAGCTGATTGTCGCCAGCGGCGTACGTCCCGCCCGCGCTGCAGTCGCCGGGCGCGGAGCACGACACGACGCTCGCACCGGTGTTGAGCTGCTCTTCTCGAGCGCTCAATCCTGGCAAGACCTCGACCTTGCCCCACTGGCCACGTCTCTCAGTCACGATGATGGCTCGGTTGTGGTTCACCTTCACCGAGTAACTTCCCACCGCACTGCAGTCACCGGGCGAGGAGCACGAGAGTGAGTAGAGGTCAGCGCTGCTACCCAGATTCACCCCTGGTGCGCCGCGCAACGTGGTAGCCCTACCCCACGCCACGCTCGCGTGATGGGGCCACCACAGGTACGCAAGAAGGCCACCCGCGATCAGTACCGTGATACTGACGGCTACGACAAGATTTGCGCGACGCCGACCCATCATCCGTAACGCCTCTCGGGTCTCGATGGCGGTGCTGTGTCATTGACCAGCCCGTAGGTGCACTGTAATACTCGAAGTCGTCACTAGGGAGACGCACATTGCGAGGACGGCGCTCTTCGACTCCTTCGCGCAGCGGTGATGATGACCGGTACCTGACACGAGCCAAAGGCTCACCACCGCGTCGACGACCGTGGCGGGCCATTCGCCGCTGCGCGGAGATGAAACTCTGCGCGCTAGAGATCGATTTCGTTCGAAGATTGACGGACTTCCATGGTGTACTAGTGTACTAGAACATGACCGACAAGCAGCCGAGCATCGTTTTCCGCCTCGACCCGCGGAACGGTATCGCGCCCTATCGGCAGTTGGTCGACCAGGTCCGAAACGCCGTTGAGATGGGACGGCTCCGCGGGGGTGACCAGTTGCCATCGGTACGCGACGTCGTGACTCAGGTGACAATCAACCCCAATACGGTGCACCGCGCGTATCGAGAGCTCGAGCACCTGGGACTGGCCGAAGGTCGTCTCGGTCTCGGCACGTTCATCACGGAGAACCCCGACGTCCACACCACGGAGGTTGGCAACGCTGAGCTGAACCGGCAGTTACAACTCTGGGCGCAGCGCGCGAGAGCCGCCGGCCTCGTCGATGACGAGATGCTCGAGCTGCTT
The DNA here is from genome assembly GCA_021849435.1 of Actinomycetes bacterium. Next base: position 1,899 of record JAJZSX010000130.1, read on the forward strand.
CGTCGGATCCTCAACCGTGACGAGCGAGTGCTCTCGTGACGACTCCGGTCATTGAGACCAAGGCTCTCGCCAAGCGCTTCGGCCGTACGTGGGGACTACGCGAATGCACACTCTCGATTCCGACGGGCAAGGTCGCCGCGCTCGTCGGTCCCAACGGCGCGGGGAAGTCGACCCTGCTGCGGATGGCGGCGGGACTCTCGAGGCCGACGTCGGGGATGATCAAGGTCCTCGGTGGTGTACCGAGCGCCGGTGACGATTCGCTCCTCAGACGGGTCGGCTACCTGGACCAGGAGCGGCCCCTCTACAAGGGTTTCCGAGTCGACGAGATGTTCCGGTTCGGTGCGGGCACCAACCCGACGTGGGACATGACGACCGCCCACGCCTACGTCGACCAGTTGGGCATCTCCCTGCACGATCGCGTGGACAAGCTGTCGGGTGGTCAGCAGGCCCAGGTGGCACTGACGATGTGTCTCGCGAAGCAACCGGAACTGCTGATCCTCGACGAACCGGCGGCCGAGCTCGATCCGGTCGCCCGCGAGGACCTCTTGCGGCTCCTGATGCGCGAGGTCGCCGAGCGCGGCACCAGCGTCGTGCTTTCCACGCACGCACTCGGTGACGTCGGATCGATCTGTGACTACCTGGTCATCATGTCGCACTCGACGATCGTTCTCGCCGACGACCTGGAGTTCGTCGTCGAGAGCCACCGCTTCCTCAGCGCGACGTCATCGAACGCGCCAGCCCTTCCCGAGGGCGTCACGGTGATCGACACCCGAACCAGCAGTCGAGACGTGACGCACCTCGCCCGCATGTCCCTGCCCCTCGTTGACGAGACCTGGCAGATCACCGAACCGACGTTGGACGAGATCATCATGGCCTACCTACGGCTGGGAACGGGCTCCACCCTCTCCCAACCTCACTACGACGCCCCTACAACTCGTGGAGGAGTCTCGTGACCTGGATGGCGTGGCGCCTGCAGCGCAGTGTCTACCTCTTCTTCGCGGCGGTGAGCCTGCTACTCATCGCCTACGCCGTCGTGAACGGACTCCACATAGAGGCCCTGCGCCATCAGTGGTTGGGCCAGCCGTGCCACGGCGGCAACGGGTTCGCAAGGAAGTACCTGTCCCTCTGTCAAGCACGGAATAACCAGTACCTCAACGCACTAGGTTCCGCCGTGTACGTCCACTGGTTCGCGGTGTTGCCTAGCGCCGTCCTCGGACTGCTGCTCGGGGCCAATGTCGTAGCCGGCGAGGTCGACCGCCACATGGCCCGCGCCGCGTGGACCCAGTCGATCACGAGAGGCCGATGGCTCACGATCAAGGTGGCCGTAGCGCTGGGATCGCTCGTCGTGCTCGCTATTCCGCTTGGCGTAACCGTGACGTGGTTCCTTCGAGCTTCGGAGTGGACGTCTCGAATTTCGACGAATGGCTTCACTTACGGCGGCTGGATGCCCCTTGCGGTCGGCGTCTTCGCCTTCGCCATGGCCACGATCGTTGGCACGATCCTGCGGCGACCAGGCTGGACCCTCGCCACTGGCCTGATCGTGACAGCGCTCGTCGCGTGGGCCATGCAGAACGAAGTGCGTGCGCACCTCGTTCCTCTTCAGTCAGTCACCATCCAGTGGTCCGCGATTACGAAGGGTGACAAGACGGTTGGCAAACCGAGCGATCCGGCACCTGCCAACGCATGGGTGCTCTTCAACGGCTACGTGCCGGTTAATTACGGCAACACGCTGCCGACGTCAGGTCAAGCGACGTCGTGGATGTACGAAGTCAACCGGTGTCCGGCGAACTTCGCCTTCCCGACTCGGTACGCGACGTGCCTGAAAAAGCTCGGACTTCACAACGTCGAACTGTATGTGGCCGACAGCGAATACTGGACTCTGCAGTTACGGGAAGGTTCCCTCTACCTAGCGAGTGCGGCGCTGTTGCTCGGGGCGAACTTCCTACTGGTGCGCCGGGCACGGGCTTGATGGGTAGCTCGCAAAACCCCAATCTAGTAGTCTCCAAAACCCCAATCTAAATCCCTCCAAAGCCCCAGCTCATGGTAGGCTCACGCAATGGCACAACAGTCGATGAGATTGAAGTTCCGTCGTTCCCTACCCGAGGCGCTTAGCCGGATGCTCGACACCCCCGTCCTCCTCCTGGAGGGTCCCCGCAGCGTGGGGAAGTCCACGTTGCTCCGCCAGATCGCGGACTCCAGTGGCGGACGGCTCGTCGACCTCGACGATCCGGCGACGAGAGCCGCAGCGCTCGCCAACGCCAGCCTCCTCCTCGGTGGAGAGGAGACGGTGTGCATCGACGAGTACCAGAAGGCTCCTCACGTCCTGGACGTCATCAAGTCGGAACTCAACATTCGGACCAGCTCAGGCCGATTCGTTCTGGCGGGGTCAGCGCGCCACGACGCCCTCCCGTCAACAGCTCAAGCGCTGACGGGTCGCCTCTCCCGTCTGCCCGTGTACCCGCTGTCCCAGGGAGAGCTTGCCGGTATCCATGAAGACTTCCTCGTTCGGGCGCTACGTGATCCCACCACTCTGGTGACATCCCAGGTCTCGTCGACGTCGCGCGACGAGTACATCACCAGGATCTGTGCGGGAGGCTTCCCGCTGGCAATTGCAGCTTCCACAAGCCAGAGCCGACAACGATGGTTCGACGACTACGTGAAGCTCACGTTGGAGCGAGATGTCCGTGAGTTGAGCAAACTGCGCCAAGGTCAGCAGCTCGCAAACTTGCTCGCCCGCCTCGCCAGTCAAACCGCGCAGGTGCTCAACGTCGAGGGCGCGGCTCGTGACATCGGGCTCGCCCCCTCGACGGCGGAAAACTACACCGCCCTGCTCGAAAAAGTCTTCCTCATCTACCGACTCGACGCATGGGGCAGAACACTGTCGGCACGCTCGGCCGCGCTCCCGAAGATCCACGTCGTTGACTCCGGGGTCGCCGCTCGCCTTCTGCGCCTCACCCCGGCAAAACTCGCGGCTCGCGACCCATCCGCTCTCACGGAACTCGGTCACCTCTTGGAGACGTTCGCGGTCGGCGAACTGATCAAGCAAGCGTCTTGGGCGCCGGAGGTTGCAGGTCTCGGCCACTGGCGCACTCGCGATGACCATGAAGTCGACCTCGTGGTCGAACGTGATGACGGCGGGGTGGTCGGCTTCGAGATCAAGACTGGGGACAGCGTTCCAGGGAAGGAACTGAGGGGTCTGCGGTTGCTTCGTGACAAGCTCGGAAGCGGTTTCGTCGCGGGGTTCGCCCTATACCTGGGGAAACGAACCTACTCCCCTGAGGATCGACTTCACGTGGTTCCCCTCGATCGAATGTGGACCCCCTCTCCCTGAATTCGCGCCCTGATTCTTCGAAGTCGGCGACCGCCTTGCGAGCAATGACCACTGCGAACGGTCCGCGACCAAGGACGGTCGGATCCACAACCCCACCCTCCCGTACATATCGACTCCTCACGTACACCGCTTCGAGCCAAGTTCGACGGCAACACTGGGATGACCGTCCGTTCCTGCGACACCGGCACCGGCACCGACACCGACATTGAAGAATTGGGCACTGCCAAATGCCTCATTAAAGGATGTGGTCACTGCGTTCGAAATCGTGTGGAGCGCCTGTACGTAGCAGTGCCAGTCCCCAGTGGCCAACTCGCCCTAAAGGTTTCGTAATCACCCCGCCATGGGGTCTTGACGAAAGTCGGACCCACAAGGTGACGAAAGTCGCGGCGCGACGACCCGACGAGCCGATTGAGGCTCTGGAGACCTCGGCGGGCGGTCCCGGCGCGGGTTCAGCTGCTCGCGGCAGCGCCCGGCAAGTCGGACGAGACGCGCAAGAGCCTCGCCGGGCGTGTCAGGTCCCGCGAGGCTCAGATCGGCGGTGAGGACGGGCTAGCTGCCCGGTGGGCTGAGGTCGTCCGGCGACGCGACGCGGACGTTACCCTCGGCGTCGATCTCCTCGAAGCCGTGATCCTCAAGGAAGGGCTCGTGGAGGATCGGAGTTCTCGCCCGTGCGCTTGGCCCACTCGCGCACCAGGCGCAGGTTGGCGGCCATCACCTCGAAGGCGAGCATCAGGGTCGTCTTGATGAGGCCCATCACGCGACAGAAGCCGCGTCGGATGTTCTGGGTGCTCGGGTTCCGCAAGTTGCCGAAGATGCTCTCGACGTGAGCGCCGGCCGTACGAGGCCTGCCACTCGGGGCTGCCCCAGTAGTCGCGCTGGGCGAGCTTGATCAGCGGCACCCGCGACCACCGTCGTCGCCTGCGAACAGGACCGTGGTGCGTAGGGACCGCTCGGCGGATTGGCGATGATGGGCAACCCTTCCGGATAGTCCGCCGCCAGCGGGCGCCGCACTGAGGTCTGTCCGCCCCGCGGGCGAGTCGCCCTCCGTGGAGCCAAACGACGGACACGTTGACGACACCCGAATTTCGAGATTGGCGACGAGAACCATCATCGGACGTCTTGCTCTTGGTGCTAATCCTTAAACTGCCTTCGTCGGTATTCGAGTCGCTTGATCCACGTGGACACCACCTGTTGGCCGAATGGGATCACTCCATTGCTGAGATCGCTCGCTACCGTGGCGGTTGCGTCAAGCATGTCATCCAGAGTGGTCGCGGCTGCTCGAGGTGTGAGCCCGATCTCGTTGGCGAAGTCAAGCATCTTTCGGCGACTCAGACCATCGAGTGATCCTTGGATCGGCAATGCAAGCGTCAAGTCACCGTAGGGAAGCGTCGAAGGCAAGTCGTATGCCGGAGCCACCCGCCACTCCCCTTCCGGAGTCGCAAGCACAGAGATGTTCTTGGAGTGGACGTCACCGTTCCCGGTCAGCCATGCAAAGCAGAGCTGCCGATAGACATCGCGCACGGCCACGGGGCTGGCCGCGCACACCTGGGCAACTGAAGCGACGAGCCGCTCTGAGCTCACGTTGTACTTATCCGCCGGCCAGAGGTTCATCAATTGGCACGCATCCTCACAGGCTCT
>JAJZSX010000131.1 GCA_021849435.1 Actinomycetes bacterium
CCTCGATGCCGCGGTAACGGTCGTCGAGGCCGTAGACCGTCGTGTTGAACTGGTCGTGCGAGCGCACGGTCTGCAGGATCAGGTGCCCTTCGGGCACCTGGATCGTCTCGAAGGCGTTGCGCGTGAAGCGCGCCTTGCCGCTTGCCGTGTCGAAGGTGCGCGAATCGCGAGGAGGCCGCGGCAGCACGAAGCCGCCCGGGCTCGCAACACGCTCCTCGAAGTCGGTGAATCCCGGCACCACGTTCTCGATGTGGCGTCGAATCAGCCGGTAGTCGCCGGCCATCGCCGGCCAGCCGACGTCCTCGCCGAAGAGGGCCTCGCCGAGGCCGGCGATGATCGCGACCTCGCTGCGCAGGTGCTGCGAACCCGGCTCGAGACGTCCCCGCGACGCGTGCACCATCGACATCGAGTCCTCAACCGTGACGAACTGCTCGCCGCTCGCTTGGACGTCGCGCTCCGATCGTCCCAGACAGGGAAGGATCAGGGCTTCCTCGCCGTGCACCACGTGCGAGCGGTTGAGCTTGGTGGCCACGTGCACGCTCAGACCGACTCGTGGCATCGCCGCCTGGGTCACTGCGGTGTCGGGGGTCGCGGCGACGAAGTTGCCCCCCAGGGCGAAGAAGACGTCGATCTTTCCGTCTCGCATCGCGCGAATCGTCTCCACGGTGTCGTAGCCGTGCGCGCGCGGCACCTCGATGTTGAACTCCTCGCCCAGCCGGTCGAGGAACGAGTCGGGCATCTTCTCCCAGATGCCCATCGTCCGATCTCCCTGCACGTTGGAGTGGCCGCGGATCGGCGACGGTCCGGCGCCGGGGCGGCCGATGTTGCCGCGCAACAACAGGAAATTCACGATCTCGCGAATGGTCGCGACCGCGTTGCGGTGCTGGGTGATGCCCATCGCCCAGCACACGATCACGCTCCTCGCCGCCATGACCTCGGTGGCCACCGCCTCGATCTGACGACGCGTGAGACCGCTCGCCTCTTCGACGTCGGACCAGGCGAGCTCGCGCCAGCCCTGGCGGGCCTCGTCGAAGCCGTCGCAGTAGGCCTCAATGAAGGCGCGGTCGATGGCGGTGCCCGGCGCGGCCTCCTCGCGCTCGAGCAGGATCTTGTTGACCCCGGCGAACATCGCGAGGTCGCCGTTGACCTTCACCGGCAGGAACAGGTCGGTCAGCGCGGTGCCCCGGCCAATCAGCCCGCGCGCGCGCTGGGGGTTCTTGAAGCGCACGAGCCCCGCCTCGGGCAGGGGGTTCGCCGAGATGATCCGCGCGCCGCGGCGCTTGGCCGCCTCGAGGGCGCTGAGCATGCGTGGATGGTTGGTCCCGGGGTTCTGGCCCACGATGATGATCAGGTCGGTGTGATCCGTGATGTCCTCGAGACTCACCGTCCCCTTGCCGATGCCGATCGTCTCGGTCAGCGCCGCGCCGCTCGACTCGTGGCACATGTTCGAGCAGTCCGGAAGGTTGTTGGTGCCCAGACGCCGCGCGAGAAGTTGGAAGAGGAAGGCCGCCTCGTTGCTCGCCCGCCCGCTCGTGTAGAAAGCCGCCCGGTTCGGGTCCGCCATTGCTCGCAGGCGACTCGCACACAGGGCGAGCGCGTCGTCCCAGGAGATCGGCACATAATGGCTCGCCCCGCGGGCGAGGTACATCGGCTCGGTGAGCCGTCCGTGGCTCTCGAGCTCGTGATCGGACTCGGCGCGCAGCTGGTCGAGCGAGTGCGTGGCGAAGAAGGCGCGTCCAACGCGCTCGCGCGTCGCCTCCCACGACACGGCCTTGGCGCCGTTCTCGCAGAACTCCGCGTGGCTGCGCTCTCCGGGCTGGGGATCGGGCCAGGCGCAGCTCGGGCAGTCGAAACCGTCCACCTGGTTCATCGCGGTCAGGGTGCGCGCACTGCGTGCAACACCCATCTCCCTCCACGCGCGCGTCATCGACAAGCGAACCGCGACGCGTCCCACCGCAACTGACTCGGGCCCGTGCACTTCGATGCCGTCACTGGAGCGATCGACCATGTCATCACCCGTCGACGCGTCGCCGGCTCGTTGCCGGGTCTGCGGCGGGCCCCTCACTCGACCCTATCGCGGGCTTCTCGCGAACCGCCGACCGGCGTCGCCATTGCCCACTGCGGACCACCGGTAGTCTCTCGTTCGTGTCGAGTACGCCATCGCCGAGAGCAACGTGGTCGCCGGGTCATCTCGTGATCAGTGCTGACGACGCCCGCTCGTACGTCCTCGCGGGGCTGAGTCCCCTCGCGCCCCTCGAGCACCCCCTCGCCGCGTCGATCGGACTCGTGGCGGCAAGCACGGTGACGGCACGCGAACCTGCGCCCTCCTTCGTCAACTCGGCGATGGATGGGTTCGCCCTGCGCGCAGGTGATGTGACCTCGAGCGACACGCGACTTCGAATCGTCGACTCCGTCTTCGCCGGGGAGTCGAGCACCGTCGTCGTAGGCCGCGGCGAGGCGACGCGGATCATGACCGGCGCGCCGCTTCCCCCCGGGGCCGACAGCGTCTGCCCGCGCGAGGACGCCACGGTCGAGGCCGACGGCCACGTCGTGATCCAGCGCACGGTGACCATCGGCGACTCGGTACGCCACGTTGGCGAAGACATCACCGTCGGCCAGACCCTCGTCGAACCCGGCGACGTGATCACGCCGGCCCTACTCGGTGCTCTGGCCGCCCAGGGGCTGACCTCGCTGAGCGCCCACCCGGTCCCCCGGGTGGGCGTCCTCTCAACCGGCAACGAGCTCGTCGAGAGCGGTCCGCTTCGCGCGGGCCAGATTCGCGACTCGAACCGGCCGACGCTGCTGGCCGCGCTCGCGCGATCCGGGTTCTCCCCCGTCGACCTCGGCACGGTGCGCGACGCGAAGGAGGACCTGCGCGTCGCCTTCGAGACCGCGCGGGCGACGTGTAACGCGGTGATCTCCACCGGCGGGGTCAGCGCCGGTGACGCCGACTTCGTCAAGGTCGTGCTCGCCGAGCTCTTCGGCGAGGCAACGCGCTCCATGCAGGTCGCGATCCGCCCGGGCAAGCCATTCACCTTCGCCCTCGACGTGGCGAGCGCGACACCGTTCTTCGGACTCGCCGGCAATCCGGTCTCGACGCTCGTCGGATTCGAGCTCTTCGTGCGCCCGGCCCTGCGACGTCTCGCCGGCCAGCGCGACATCGACCGACCGATCATCCCGATGGTGCTCGACTGCGACCTCGTACGCCAGCCCGACGGCAAGCTCCACCTCGTGCACGGGGTCTGTCGCGTGCACGACGACGGCCGTCTGCACGTCGAGAGCCTGGCCAAGCGCGGTTCGCACCTGCTCTTTGCGATCGCGCAGTCCAACTGCCTCGTGATGGCACCCGACGGCCCGAGCCTCGCCGCCGGGCAGATCGTGCGGGCCCTCGTTCTCGACGACAACCACCTGAACGCGGTCTGAACGGTCCTAGGTCCGCGGGTCCGAACCTGTGTCGCCCCCATCCTCTTCGAGCCAGCGCGAAGCCTGTCGCGCGGCCCACCCCTCGCTGACGCGCCCGCCAAGCATCGACTTCAGGGCCTCGCGGTGCGTAAGCGCCATGTAGACGTGTCCGAGGATGATGACCGCGACCAGCCACGCGAAGAGGTCGTGGACGAACGTCGCTCCGCCGCGCCAGGACACCGGGAACAGGTCGAACCACTTCAAGATGAGGCCGGTCGCAAACAAGACCACCGACGAGGCGGCCACCACGACCGCGTTGAGCTTCTGACCTGGATTGAACTTGTCGGCGTCGATGTCGATGCGACCCCACGAGGCGAGCCAGGAGATCTCCGCGCGCGTCCACTCGTTGACGCGACGCACGTCGCGGCGCAGACGTCGGCCCCACGGACCCAGAGCGGCGACGGCGAACGGGACGGGCAGCGCGATGCCCGTCCACAGGTGGATCTGCTCGATGGCAATGCGCGGAAGGACCAGTCCGAAGAGCGAGCCGTAGTAGAGGGGGATCGCCGTGACGATGAGGACGGCGAACATCGCCGCGCTGACCCAGTGCGCCGCGCGCTCGACGGCGTCGAAGCGCACGAGCCTGCGCCGCGCCGCCTCAAGGGCTCGCGTCACGTGAGTCTCGGATTCGGGTTGGTCGGCCCGGTCGATCCGTCCAGCCAGCCGTTCACCGGATAGCCGTTCACTTCCCAGTAGCCCGGCTGGACCTCGTTCACGACGCGGATCGCCGAGAGCCACTTGAGCGACTTGTAGCCGTACATCGGCGCGACGTAGAGGCGTACCGGTCCACCGTGCTCGGTCGTGATCGGCGCGTCGAGCATCCGGTAGGCGACGATCACGTCGGGCAAGTGAGCCTGATCGATGGTGAGGCTCTCGGTGTCGGCCCCGTCGTAGGACTCGAAGGTGACCGCCACCGCGTCGCGGTGCGCGCCGACCGCCTCGAGCAGGTGCGAGAGCTTCACGCCTTCCCAGGCCACGTTGGGCACACGCCAGCCCGTGACGCACTGGAAGGTCGCCACCAGTCGCGTCGATGGCATGGCCGTGAGATCGCTGAAGGTGAACGTCGTCGCACGATCCACCAGACCGCTCACCTCGAGGCGGTACTTGTCGTGGGGAATCATCGGGAAGACGCCGTTGAGCGAGTAGATGCGAAAGTGGTCGCCCCCCGGCAAGAGGCCAGGAAGCCCCGATCCCAGCAGACGTCCCAGACCGTCCTGGATGGCCCCGCCTACCACGACGCCGGCCGCGCCAAGGGCGACCACGCCGAGAAAGACCCGTCGTCCGATGGGGATCGTGCCTGACCCCTTACGCGGTTGCGACGTCATCACCCTCCCTCGCAACGTCCCGGTCCGGTGGCGCTCCCCGGCACTTCCTACCGAAACGATGTCAGTGTAGGGACCGACGCGCTCGGCGCCGCCGGCTCAGTCGCCCTCGCCGGCCCCGGCCCCGGGGGCGACCTTCCGGCCCCAGTCCCCGGACTTGCCGCCGGACTTTCTCTCGATCACCAGGTCCTCGAAGTGCGCCTCCGCGTCGTGCGCGGCGAGTGCGTTGAGCAGGCTGAGGGCCGCGAAGGAGCACGCGGTCAGTGCTTCCATCTCCACGCCCGTGCGATTCACGGTCACGACCGTCGAGCGCACGAGCACGCTGTCGCCTTCACCCATGACCTCGACCTGGACGTCGTTGAGGTTGATGGGATGACACAGGGGGATCAGCTGGGACGTCCGCTTGGCGGCCTGGATGCCGGCCAGGCGCGCGGCGAAGACGGGGTCGAGGCCGCCGGGGCCCGCGGGCAGAGATCTCACGTCCACGCGTGAGCGAACGACGCAACTGGCCTGGGCGCTGCGGCGAGTGGGCTCCTTGTCCGAGACGTCGACCATGCGCAGGCGGCCCTCGTCGTCGAGGTGCGTAAAGGGCGTCTCCACCAGTACCTCCCTTCGCCGCGGCCCGAGTTCGAGCCGAGGGCATGCTACAGCCGTGACGCCCCGCCACGCGAGGACCGACGGCGTTTCGTGCGCCCCTCGTTAGGCTCGGGGCATGAGCGACGGGGCGATCTCTCGGACACGTGATAACGACGCCGATCGAGACGCGTCCTCGACGACGCCGGTCGCTCTCTCGGTGAAGGCTCACCGCAGCGGCTCGAGCGCGCTATCCACCTCGCCGCCGGTCATGCCCGACTCCGGGCCTCTCTTCGACACCTACGGACGCGTCCACAGCGACCTGCGCATCTCGATCACCGACCGCTGCAACCTGCGCTGCGTCTACTGCATGTCCGAGGACATGGAGTTTCAGCCCCGCGAACAACTTCTCAGCTTCGACGAGCTCGAGCGCGTGGCGCGCGTGGCGCGCGACCTCGGCGTCACCTCGATTCGCCTGACCGGAGGCGAGCCGCTCGTGCGCCGTGGCGTCGTCGAGCTCGTCGCGCGCTTAGCGGCGCTCGACTTCGAGGACATCGCTCTGACCACCAACGCCACGAGGCTGGCCCCACTGGCCGCACCCCTCAAGGCGGCCGGGCTGACCCGGGTGAACATCAGCTGCGACTCGCTGCGCCCCGAGCGCTTCGCGTCGATACGGCGCCGCGGCGACCTCGCGACGGTGCTCGCGGCGATGGACGAGGCCGAGGCCGCCGGCCTGTCGCCACTCAAAGTGAACGTCGTGCTGCTGCGCGGGATCAACGACGACGAGATCCTCGACTTCGCGCGCTTCGCGCGTGAGACTGGTCGCCTCGTGCGCTTCATCGAATTCATGCCCCTCGACGCCCAGGGCGAGTGGGACCGCGAGCGACTGGTTCCCGGCTGCGAGGTCTTCGACATCGTGAACGCCGCCTGGAGGATCGAGCCGATCGACGAGCCGGGTCGCGTGGCGCCCGCCGAGCGGTTCCGCTTCGTCGACGGCGTCGGCGAGATCGGCCTGATCTCGACGGTGACCGAGCCCTTCTGCGGTACGTGCAACCGGCTGCGCCTCACCGCCGACGGTTCGATCCGCAACTGCCTCTTCAGCGACGACGAGCACTCGCTGCGCAGCCTGCTGCGAGAAGGCTGCGAGGACGCCGACATCGAGCGCGTGCTGCGGCGCGCGGTGTGGGCGAAATTCCCGGGTCACGCCATCAACGAACCCGAGTTCCTGCGCCCCCATCGCTCGATGTCGATGATCGGCGGCTAGGCGCCGCGTTTCACCCCGGCGCTACTGTGGGGCGGTCAAGCGGTTCTCAGCCACGGAGGGGGCGTCTATGAGCAGCGTGCGTGTACTGGTGGGCACCCGAAAAGGGGCCTTCATCCTCACCTCGGACGCAAAGCGCAAGGACTGGCGCGTCGAGGGACCGCTCTTCGCCGGCTGGGAGATCTTCCACATGAAGGGCTCGCCCGTCGACACGAACCGGATCTTCGCCGCGCAGTCCTCG
>JAJZSX010000132.1 GCA_021849435.1 Actinomycetes bacterium
ACTTGCGAGGGGCTGCGGGTGGTTCTGTGGTTGAAAGTCGAGGCCAGCCGCGGGCAAAGCGACCCACGTAAGGCGTCTTTTGGACGCTGAGCATGGCGCGGTTTAGAAGTAAGTCCTGCCGGACGGTGGTCAAAGTGGCTGCCGGACGAGCCGGTGAAGTGTGCGAACCGCCCCCGAAGAGCGCGAGCTGTCGGGGGTCGCACGGACACCGCCGCAGGCAGGTGTGGGGTCAAAGACCAGGTCAGACACGCGCAGCCCCGTAAGAACGTCCCGGTGACCGGTAGGGTGAATCCAACATGAGTGTATTTGGCAAGATGCTTCGGGCCGGTGAGGGCAAGCGCGTGCGCCAGCTCGCCGAGCTGGTGGGACCTATCAATGACCTCGCCGGGGAGATGGCGGGCCTGACCGACGGCGAGTTGAGGGCCAAGACCGATGTCTTTCGCGAGCGCTTGGCCGAGGGCGAGACCCTCGACGACCTGCTGATCGAGGCCTTCGCCGTCGTGCGTGAGGCCGCGACGCGGGTGCTGGGTCAGCGTCACTATGACGTGCAGCTGATGGGCGGCATGGCCCTGCACTTCGGATGGATCGCCGAAATGAAGACCGGTGAGGGCAAGACCCTGGTCTCGACCCTGCCGGTCTACTTGAACGCCCTGGCGGGCAAGGGTGTGCACGTCGTGACCGTGAACGACTACCTGGCCACGCGCGACGCAGACTGGATGGGCCAGGTTCACCGCTTCCTGGGACTCACCGTGGGCCGAGTAGGGCCAGATCGGCCGGACTTCGATGACAAGCGCGAGGCCTATCACAGCGACATCACCTACGGCACGAACACCGAGTTCGGCTTCGACTACCTGCGCGACAACATGGCCCGGCGCGCCGAGCACATGGTTCAGCGTGGGCACAACTACGCGATTGTCGACGAAGTCGACTCGATTCTCATCGACGAGGCGCGCACCCCGTTGATCATCTCGGGCCCCGCTTCGGACGTGACCAAGCTCTACTATCAGTTCGCCTCCATCGTGCGCACCCTCGTGCGTGACGTCGACTACGAGGTCGACGAGGAGAAGAAGACCGTCATGCCCACCGAGGAGGGCATCGCCAAGGTCGAGAAGCAGCTCGGCGTGACCAACCTCTATGACGAGGTGGCAACCAACTACGTCCACCAGTTGGGCCAGGCGCTGCGCGCCAAGGAGCTCTTCCACCGCGACAAGGACTATCTGGTCGACGGAGGAGAGGTGAAGATCGTCGACGAGTTCACCGGGCGCACGCTAGATGGGCGTCGCTGGTCCGACGGCCTGCACCAGGCCGTCGAGGCCAAGGAACGCGTTCGCATCCAAGAGGAGAACCACACGTGGGCGACGGTCACCCTGCAGAACTACTTCCGTCTGTACGAGAAGCTAGCGGGTATGACCGGCACCGCCGAAACCGAAGCCGCGGAGTTCTCCTCGACCTACAACCTCGCGGTGGTCCCGATCCCGACCAACCGACCCTCGATTCGCGTCGATCAACCCGACCTCATCTTCAAGACCGAGGAGGCCAAGTTTGAGGCCATCGTCGAAGAGGTCCGCGAGCGCAGCGATCGCGGCCAGCCGATCTTGCTGGGCACCGCGTCAGTGGAGAAGTCCGAGCTGCTCTCGCGCGCCCTCTCCAAGGCCGGCGTGGTCCATGAGGTCCTCAACGCCAAGCAGCACTTCCGAGAAGCCGAGATCGTTGCCCAAGCCGGTCGCAAGCACGCGGTGACCGTGGCCACCAACATGGCCGGGCGAGGCGTCGACGTCATCCTGGGCGGCAACGCCGAGGGCCTGGCCCGACGCGACACCTTGGCCAAGGGCCTGGTGCCCGGCACCGAGGAGTTCGACGCCGCCTACGAGGCGTCGCTCGCCACCTTCAAGGTCCAGTGCGAGCAAGAGGGCGACGAAGTTCGCGCCCTCGGGGGGCTCTTCGTGCTCGGCACCGAGCGCCACGAATCGCGGCGCATTGACAACCAGCTGCGCGGACGTTCGGGTCGTCAGGGCGACCCCGGCGAGAGCCGCTTTTACCTCTCGCTCGAGGATGAACTGCTGCGCCTCTTCGCGACCGGCGCTGTCTCGTGGGTGATGGAACGGGCCCTGCCCGAGGGCGAGGCTATCGAGGCGAAGATGGTCACCAAGGCCATCGAGCGCGCCCAGAATACCGTTGAGGGCCGCAACGCCGAGATTCGCAAAGACGTCTTGAAGTACGACGAAGTGATGAACGAGCAGCGCAAGGTGATTTACGCGCGTCGCCAGCAGGTGATCGCCGGCGAGGACATTCATGATGCGACCATCGCGATGATCGAAGAGCAGGTGACCCGAGCGGTCGCCGAGCGCCTCGATAGCGAGTTCGCCGAGGAGTGGGATCTGCCCGCCCTCCTGGTGGACCTGCAGACTTTCTACCCGACGCGTCTCGACGTGGCGACCCTCGAGACTTACGATGACCGCGACGACGTAGTGGCCCTGGTCGTGGACGAGGCCGTGAGCCTCTACACACAGAAGTGCGAGGCCTTCGCCGGGGGGCTGGAGATGGCCAAGGAGATCGAGCGAGACGTCATGCTCCAGATTCTGGACCAGCGCTGGCGCGACCACCTCTCGGACATGGACTACTTGCGCGACGGCATCCACCTGCGCCAGGTGGCTCAGCAGGACCCTCTGACCGCATGGCAGAAGGAGGGGTACTTGATGTTCGAGCACCTCCTTGCGGCCGTTGACAGTGACTTCGTGCGCTACATCACGCACGTTGAGGCGGTGGTCGAAGAAGAAGCAACTGTCGACGCGGGCCTTGAGCGCGCGATCACCAACGCGGTCGAGATCGCCCCGGGCGCCGTGGATCTGCCCGGTCACGGTACCACGGCGCCGGTCAAGCGCGAAGGCGAGAAGATCGGACGCAACGAGCCGTGCTGGTGCGGCTCGGGACGCAAGTTCAAGCAGTGCCATGGCCGACCCTAAGGCGGAGAACGCCCTACGCGACGCTCAGGCCAACCTCGACCAGCTCGAGGAGCGCTGGCGCGCAGCGAGCGACTACTTGAAGATCGAGGCGAACCGGGCTCGCCACCGCGAGCTTGCGGTGGCCGTCGAGGCGCCGAACCTCTGGGACGACCAGGATCACGCGCGCGAGGTCACGACCGAGTTCGGCCGGCTCAGCGCCGATCTCGAGTCCTTCGACCGACTCGGTAGCGCCCTTGAGGACTGCCGGGTACTGGTGGACTTCTCGCGCGACGCGATTGCCGAGGGCGAGGCCGACTGGTCGTTGCTCAATGAGCTCGAGAGCGGCGTCACCTCCCTCGAGGCCGCACTGACGGCCTTGGAGGTCCAGAGTCTTTTCTCAGGCCCCTACGACGAGAACGACGCGATCGCCGACCTGCACGCCGGCGCCGGCGGCACCGACGCTCAGGACTGGACTGAGATGTTGTTACGCATGTACGTACGCTGGGCCGAGCGGCGCGGATTCGGCGTCGAGATCGACGAGGTCACCGAGGGCCAGGAGGCCGGGCTGCTGTCAGCGACGTTCATCGTCAAGGGTCGCTTCGCCTACGGCTGGCTCTCGGCCGAGCGCGGCGTGCACCGGCTGGTGCGCATCAGCCCCTTCGACTCCCAGGCCCGCCGTCAGACCAGCTTCGCGAGCCTCGACGTCACGCCGCTGCTCGCCGACAATGCCGCCGAGGTCGAGATCGACGAGAAGGACCTGCGCGTGGATACCTACCGATCGTCGGGCGCGGGCGGCCAGCACGTCAATAAGACCGACTCGGCGATTCGCATCACCCACCTGCCCACCGGCATCGTGGTGAGCTGTCAGAACGAGCGCAGTCAGCATCAGAACCGTGCGCGCGCCCTCCAGATCCTCGAGGCCAAGCTGGCCGAGCGAGCCCGCGCCGAGCGTCAGGCGGAAATGGACGCCCTCTCGGGCGAGCGTGGGGACAACGCGTGGGGCTCGCAGATCCGCAGCTACGTTCAAGCGCCGTATCAGTTGGTCAAGGACCATCGCACTGACTACGAGACCGGCAACGTCGACGCCGTGCTCGACGGGGACCTCGACGGGTTCATGGAGGCCGAGCTGCGCCGTCAGCGCTTCCGCGAGGGCGCGCGATCCTGAGAATCTCGAATTCGCATTCTCACAAGGTGCCGGTGGTACGGACGTGCTCGGGAGCGAAACTAGAATGACGCTATTAGTGATCTCGGCGCGGTGCGCGCCCTTCGACGTCCTTCCCAGGGGGTACCCTCGTGATTCGATTTGAGCACGTCTCCAAGACGTACAAGAACGGCACCCCGGCGCTGAAGGACATCAACCTCGACATCGAAAAGGGCGAGTTCGTCTTTCTGGTCGGCGCCTCGGGTTCGGGCAAGACGACCTTCCTGCGCCTCTTGCTGCGCGAAGAGCTGCCGGACTCTGGGCGTATCCTCGAAGCCGGCCGCGACATCGGCAAGCTCTCTAAGTGGCGCGTGCCCTATCTGCGGCGCAACATCGGCTGCGTCTTCCAGGACTTTCGCCTGCTGCCCAACAAGACGGTCTTCGAGAACGTCGCCTTCGCCCTCGAGGTGATCGGGCGTCCGCGCTCGACCGTCGAGTCCCAGGTCCCCCAGATCCTCGAACTGGTCGGCCTGTCCGAGAAGTCCAAGAACCTCCCTAACGAACTCTCTGGCGGCGAGCAGCAGCGCGTTGCGGTGGCGCGCGCCTTCGTCAACCGCCCCCTGATCCTGCTCGCGGACGAGCCCACGGGCAACCTCGACCCAACGAACTCCGAGTCGATCATGGCCCTGCTCGAGCGCATCAACCGCACGGGCACCACGGTTGTGATGGCAACCCATGACAAGGCGTTGGTGGATCGCATGCGCCGGCGCGTCATCGAGCTCGACCGCGGTGAGATGGTCCGCGACCAGGTGCGCGGTGTCTACGGCATCGACGAGTCCACGGTGGTCATCTAGTGCGCGTCTATCTCCGCTACGCCGTCAAGGAGACACTGTCGAACCTCTGGCGCAACCGCATGATGACGATCGCGGCCGTCTTGACCGTCGCAGTCTCGCTCTCGCTGGTGGGAGCGGCGCTTTTGTTAAAGCAGAGCGCGGCCCAGGCCTCGGCACAGTGGCAGCAAGGGACTCGCGTGACGGTCTGGATGCAGCCCACCGCGACCGCGGGCGAGCTCTCGAGCGTCCAGAGCCAGCTGGCTAACTCGCCGATCGTCAAGAACTGCACCTATTTCAGCCAGGCCCAGGACTACGCCGAGGCCAAGCAGCTGCTGCCCAAGTCCGAGTGGGACGTCCTCAGCGTCAAGGCCATGCCCTCGTCGTATCGCTGCGTGCCGGTCGTGCCGTCAGACGCCTTCGCCATTGAGAGCACCTTCTCGAACCAGCCCGGTGTCTACAAAGTCACCGCGCCCGAACAGCAGATCCGCGAGATGAACCACGCGATCCGCATCCTCCAGGTGGTCTTCCTGGCTCTGGCCGGAGTCCTGTTGCTGTCGGCGACCGTGCTGATCCTCAACACCATCCGCATGGCGATCTTCGCTCGCCGCCGCGAGGTCTCGGTGATGAAGCTGGTGGGCGCGACCAACTGGTTCATTCGCGTCCCCTACATCACCGAGGGCTTCATCCAGGGCTTGCTTGGCTCGGGGGTGGCGATGCTCGCGGTGTCGGCGCTGCACATGTGGTATCCGCTGCACAACGAGTTCGCCCTCGACACAGCGGACCTGTGGGGAACCAACATCGTGGTCTTGATCGTGGGCGTCGTGATCGGTTCGGTCGGATCAGCGATCGCGATCCGACGCTTCCTCGACGTCTAGCTATTGTCCGGCGAAGTCGATCGCGAGCGAGTTGACGCAGTAGCGCAGGCCTGTGGCCGTGGGCCCGTCTTCGAAAACGTGCCCGAGGTGACCGCCACAGCGCGAGCAGAGGATCTCAGTGCGGGTTCGCCCCAGCGAGTGATCGGGCCGCTCGACGATGGTGCCGGGCTCGCACGCGTCAAAGCTGGGCCAGCCGCAGTGCGAGTCGAACTTCTGGTTCGAGGTGAACAGAACCTGTCCGCAGCCGCCACACGAGTACACGCCCTCGTCGGTCACGTCGAGCAGGGATCCAGTGAACGGCGCCTCGGTCGCTGCCTCTCGCAACACTTGGAAGCGTTCGAGGGGCAACTGGCTGCGCCATTCGTCGTTCGACTTGGTCACGGGGAAATCCATAGCGCCAGCGTACCGGTGCCGATCTAGAGAAAGCGCGAGTGAGGAGCCTCGGGCAGCGGGTGGGGGAATTCTGGTAGGTCGGCCAGCATTCGCGCGAAGGCACTCGCCAACCCGGCGGGGTCGAGGCCCAACTCGGCCAGCAGCTCGTCGGGCCGGTGGTGCTCGAGGTAGGCGCGCGGCACGCCGAGGATGCGCGTCGGGGGGAAGGGAAGGCCCCGCTCCTGGGCGCGGTTGCGCACCGCGGCCACCATCAAGGTGCCGGCCCCGCCATGGCGAGTGCCGTCCTCGACGGTGACGATGCGAGCGTGGTTCAGCGCGTCGTCGATCATCGACGGGTCGGGAGGCAGCACGCGCACGTCATAGAGCGTGATGTGTGACGCGTCCTCGCCCATCAGCGAGAGCGCCCGATAGGCCGACGCGGTCATCTTGCCCACCGTGAGCACGCACAGTGAGCCGTCTCCGCGAGCGATCTCGCGTGCCTCGAGTCCCGAGCCCACCTTTGCGTCGAGGGGCTGGGGCAGCGTCTTGGGAAAGCGCAATGCGCTCGGCGTGGACAGCGACAGCGCGGTGGCGAGCATCCCGGGGATCTCCTCGGCGCACGAGGGCGCGAAGATGGTCATGTTGGGGATCGCGAGGCACAGGGCGATGTCCAAGAGTCCGTG
>JAJZSX010000133.1 GCA_021849435.1 Actinomycetes bacterium
GTGCTCTCCCGAACGCTCACGACAGGTCGCTCCGTCACCTCGCGAATGCGTGCGAATCCCCTGCGAGTTAGTTGCACCGGACTGCGCGATGTGTCTCGGAACGAATCCCCTCGGGCTTGGCCCGAGGGGATTCGTTCTGTGCTGACTAGTGAGCGGTCTCGAGCTCGCTCTGACGCTTCATTTGTGACGCGACGTAACCGGTCGCCTTCTCGAGGAGGAAGTACACGAGCCCCGAAAGGATCACTCCGCTGAAAACCGAGAAGTCAGCCCCTCCGTACCATCCGGCGGTGCACACGCCGTTCACGGGGTTGGCGGCGCACGCCGCGCCGAAGTGGTTAGAGATCGGCGTCATCCAGTGGAACGGGAAGTTCACCGGCGGCGGCGCCTTTGAGTAGGAGATCGTGGCCGTGACCACGCCGACGACGAAGGCGATGATTGCGTTCCAGTTGACGCCGGCGGGGCCGCCGAAGTAGAGGCCGCCGCGGTCCGTGCGCTGGAGTTCAGCCGCGTGGTAGCGATACTTGCGCAATATCCAGTCAGTGATGTACACGCCGAACCACGGGGCGATCCACAGGATCAGGACGCCGACGAACTCCTTCATGTAGAGCGAGAAGGTGTCCTGGAACATCGCCCAGATCGTCAGGAGACACGCAATGATGCTGTCCATCACGACGGCCTGGTAGCGCTTGAGGCGGATGCCCATCGCCTGGACCGACACACCTGAGGAGTACAGGTCCATCGAGTTGATGCCGAAGAGCTGGACGATCGCGAAGATCAGAAACAGCGCCACGAACCACGAGGGGATGAAGTGCTGGCCGTAGAGGGCGGCGAAGGGGTTCGCTCCGTTCCACGCGGCGACCTGAGCGCTCGAGGACAGGAACGTGAAGGTGAGGGCCCCGAGGATCATCAGCACGATCTCGGGCACCGCCGTGCCGAGGAAGACCCAGCCGACGATGGCGCTCTTCTTGGCGTCGCGCGGGATGTAGCGCGTGTAGTCGTTGCCGCACTCGGTCCAGCCCAGACCCGACAGGGCGAAGGTGAAGGCTAGACCCGCGGTGTAGAGCTCCCAGTTCGCGTAGGGCGAGCCCTTGAAGCTCGTCGTGCCGTGCTTAAAGTCGAAGATCGCGAGCACCACGAAGATTGCCCCGAAGGGGATGATCAGCGCGCGCAGGACCTTGACCATGGTGGCGTGTCCGAGGAACGGTAGGACGGCTTGGATGGCGGCCGCCACGATGATGTAGGTGACCTTCAGCGGGCTGGACACGTGGATGCCCGCCATCTGGGAGAGCACGAGCGCCGCGCCGACAATGAGAATCAGGCCTTCGGTCTCAAAGCCCAACTGGGTGATCCAGTTGAAGAAGCTCACCAGGCGAGATCCCCGTAGGCCGAACGCGGCCCGGCTGATTGTAAATGCGGTCGTTCCGGCCTCGGGGCCCTGCAGCGACGCCACGCCCAGTAAGAGGAACGAGATGTTACCGATGATGATGATGCTCAGCGCGGTGGTGAAGCTGAATCCGAATCCCATGAGCAGCGCGCCGTAGACGAAGTACTCGACGTTGATCGACGTTCCCGCCCACAGCGCCCCGATGTTGCGCGGGGTGGCCCAGCGCTCCGAATCGGGGATGAGGTCGATCCCGTGCTGTTCGATGTGAAATGGTTGATCTTCGGCTGACCCGTCGTATGAGTCAATGGTTGTTGCCACTGGTGTGGTCCTCCCTAATAGATGTGGACATCCGATACGACCCCGTGAGGGGCTGGTCGTACGCGGATAGTCTGCCCGATCGCTCTGGCGCGACGCGCCATTGGCGGTCCGAAACGTTTCCACTCTGTTAAATCCGAATTTCAACGGCTTCTGACGGGCGCCACAGACTCCTCTCAGGCTGGCTGGCGAGGATGGTTTCGTCCGCTACTGAAAGGTTGTCAACATGTATCGCTCCAAGAGGAATACGGTCATCAAGCGCCTGAGCGCATCGGCTGCCGTGACCCTGGCGGTGGCCGCGGCAGGGATCGGTGTAGCCGCAGCGTCGACCCATACGGGCTCCGCCACGGCGGCGTCGACGACGATGCTGGGTACCGTTCTGACCAGCAATGATCTGACCACCGGCACCATCGAGGGCGTCATCAGTGCGATGAGCCCGACCACGATCTCCGTGACGAGTTCGTCGGGCACGACGACCTTCACGGTCAACACCACGACGAGCATCACCGACAACGGTGTTGCGGGCGGGATCAGCAATCTCGCCCTCGGTGACGAGGTGACGGTGACGCCCTCGTCGAGCGACGCGACCGTCGCGGCCAGCGTGGCGATCACTTCTTCAACTGCTGGTGCCCCGTCAACGTCAACGCCGGTGAGCGCCGAGGGCGTCATCTCGGCGCTGTCGGCTACCTCGTTCACCGTCACGACCGCGGGCGGGTCCACGGCGACCTACGCGATTGACGCATCCACCACCGTCCGCGCGGGCGATGCCACGGTGCCGCCGAGCTTCCTTGCGGTGGGCGAGTCGGTGTCGGTAGAGTCCTCCAGCACCGCGGGGACGGCCGGTTCGATCGATATCGAGCTCAGTCACGTCACCGGTCAGGTCACTGGCGTCTCGAGCGGAGTGATCACGATCACGACGACCTCGGGAGCGACCGTGGACATCCAGACCAGTTCGCTTACGAATTTCTACCTGCAGGGGTCGAGCGCCAGCGTTGCGGATGTGCAGGTGGGCTCCTACGTCGGGGCTCTAGGCGTGGAGCTGACGTCGGGAACGTTTAACGCTCTGTCGATTGGCCTCAGCTCTAGTGCCACGACATCGGGCGATGAGAACACTCAGGGCGACGACAACAACCAGGGCGTCGGACTGGCGCTGGGCGAAGACACCCACGGTGACGCCCACGGCGACAGCCACGGGCTCGGACTCGGACTCGGTGTTGGTCACGACCACGGCCACGACCACGGCCACGGCCACGACCAGTCCCAGGGTGACGGCCAGTCCCAGGGTGATGGTCAGTTCCAGGTTGGTGTCGGTGCGGGCGTAGCGGCGAGCGTGACCTCGGGACTCGGCGACTAGATCATTTCGCGGTATCCCCCAACGGCAACGAACCCGGGTGGCGACACCCGGGTTCGTTGCGTAACTTGCTGAGATCATTCTCCGAATCCGTGACCGTGCGCGAATAGAGGTTCTTGCTAAGTTGCGCAGGAGAACCGGGGGGGACTGGTTCTCGGTGAAAGTGGGGGAATATGTCCGCAACTGTGGATCGTCGCAGGTTCTTGACACACTCGGCGGCGACCATCGGTGGTGTGGCCATGGCCGGAACCGTCGTTGACGGGCTCGTCGCGGACTTCGCGAGCGCCGCGACCGGCGTGAATTCCGGCAGGCCGAAGATGGGCGGCACGCTCAAGGTCGGACTGATCTCTGACGTGCCGAACTACCACAATTTCAACGGGGCTCAGGGCAAGATGGACGCGTCGGGCTTTTGCGTCGCGAACGCGCTCTATGACGCCCTCTTCGTGGCGTCGGCGAACGGCAAGACGTGGGTGCCGATGCTGGCCCTGTCGGCGACGCCCAACTCCTCCTACACGGTGTGGACAGTGAAATTGCGCCAGGGCGTCACCTTTAGCAACGGTGATCCCTTCAACGCGGACATCGTTGTGGCGAACTTCAACGCCGCGGCCGCCGACCCGACGGTCGGCACGGCGATCCGCCCGATTATCGCCAAGGTAACGGCTACGGACGCCTATACCGTGGTCTTCAATCTGGTCATACCGTTCTCGACGTTCCCGATCAGCGCGCTGAGCGAGCAGCAGACCGCCTACATGGCCCACCCGAGCTCGTTGGTGAAGGGCTATACCGGTAAACCCATCGGCACCGGCCCCTTCGTCGTCACCTCGTGGCAGGTGGGTTACCAGTCGAACTTCAAGAAGAACAAGAACTATTGGCGCGCCGACGCGCACAACCGCCAGCTGCCCTACCTCGACGGGATCAGCTTTCACACGATTCCCGACGACCCGACGCGCAACCAGGCCCTGCAGTCGGGCCAGGTCGACATGATCCTCACCCAGGACGGCGCGAGCGTGGCGGCGCTGAAGCACATGAAGGGCATCACCTATCGCACGGACGTTAACGACCCGCTCGACCCATCGGTGAATTGCCTGATCGTTAACACGACGGGCACGATGAACCAGTACTTCGCCTGGGCCGGCGAGTTCGCCGGAGCCGGTGTGCCGGGCGCCCTGTCGTACCTGATGCAGGGCCAGCCCGTGCCTCAGCAGGTGCAGATGGCGGACTGGATGGGCACCTTGGGGGCCGTGGACCCCTCGACGCTGTCATGGAACACGAAGCTTAAGCCCGTGCTCAATGACGTGTCGATCCGTCAGGCGTGCGCGATGGCGATCAATCGCAGCGCGTACCAGAAGGTGATCGCCGGGGGTGTCGGCGCGGTCGCTGACGGCGTCTATCGCAAGAGTTCGCAGTACTACCGCAACCCCAAGTACCCAGCGTTCAACCCGAAGAAGGCCAAGTCCTTGGTGGAGGCCTATAAGGCCAAGAACGGCGTCTCCAAGGTGGGATTCGTCATCGACATCGTCTCGGGCAGCTCCTCGGAGCAGAAGCTCTTCGCGTTCATCCAGCAGCAGCTGGGTGCGATCGGCATCACGGTGACCCCACGGCCCTCGACGCAGTCCCAGCTCATCCAAAACGTGATCCTGGGCGAGTACGACTGCTCCTCGTGGAACCAGTTCGGCGGGGTGGACCCCTCGATCAACTACGTGTGGTGGAACTCTCAGCCGGCGACGACCCCGCTCGCCCAGGGCGGGATGGGGCTGTCAGCGCTGCCCGCGGGGACTTTTATCGCGGGGGCGGTGAACTTCGCGCACCAGGGCGACCCGGTCATCGAGGGTTCGATGCTCAAGGCCCTCTCGTCCAAGCCCAACAGTGCCGCCTACAAGGGGGCCTGGGCCACGGTGAACGCGCGCTTCGCCAAGGACATTCCGTACCTGTTCCTCAACACCCTCGTTACCGCGTGGGCCGCGCGCACCAACGTCCAGAACTGGGCGTTCGCCACGGCCGGCGACGGAGTCACGCGCTGCCTAAACCCTGACGGCGGATCGACTCGTTGGGACCAGATCTGGAAGAAGTAGTCAGCTAGGCCGAAACCCGACCGTGGACACTCTTCCACCACCACAGTGTGGTGGAGGCCAGGGTGGCCGATGTGATGGCGACCAGCGTGAAGGGCAGTGCCGGATCCTTGGTGAAGAGCACGCCCGAGACTGCGGCGGCCAGGGCGAGTGACGCCGTGCTCGCGGTCGACGAGAGTCCCTGGCGGCGACTGAGCTCGCGGTCGTGGGCGCCCTGAGTGAGCAGCGAGGACACCGAGGGCATCGACAGTGACGTGGCGACGGCTTCGAGGGAACCCAAGCTCACGAGGGCCACGTTGGAGTGTATGTGGGGGTAGAGCGCGAGGAAGAACGCGCCGTTGAAGAGACCGATCAGGGCGATCGCGCGACGATTGGCGTGGTCGGCGAGCCAGCCGCCGACGCGACTCAACGCCACCCAAGGGATGGCGAACATCGTCCAGCTGAGGCGGATCTGCAGCGTCGAGGCGTGGTGCGCGTGCATGAGAAGGGTCCAGCACGCCTCGTAGACGCCCACCGTCATGCCGCTGGCGCTCGCGGCGACGAGGGCGCCGACGAGTTGCCGGTTCCAGCGCAGGCGAATGAGCGGACCCGACGTGAAGTCCGACTCGCCGAGGTCCAAGTGAGTTGAGCGCAGCGCGGCGCCGAGGCTGATGAGGCCGGTGACGAAGAACGCCCAACCGAGGGCGTTTACGTTCACCGCGACACCGATCAGCGGACCGACCGCGACGCCGAAGAGCTGGGCGGCGAGGATGCGCGAGATCGCGCGGCCGCGACGCGCCTCGGGAAAGAGCGCCGAGACCGCCGAGAGCGCCGCGACCTCGAAGGCGCTCGCCGACGCGCCCTGGAAGACACGCGTCAAAGCGAACCAGGGCGCGTGCAAGGGCAGGAGATAGGTCATCGACGCGAAGCCGTAGACCACGAGGCTGGTGATGAGGATGCGCCGGCGACCGAAGCGGTCGGCGACGTGGCCCATTAGGTACTGGGTGGCCACACCGGCGATGAAGAACGACGCCTGGATCACGCCGATCACACTCGGCGTGCCTCCGCGGTGCTCGAGGAAGAGCGGCAGCAAGGGGAGCCCCAACGTGGCCCCGGTCCACTGCAGGGCCACGATGAGCGTGAGCCGGCGCAGGGTCTGCTCTGGGGACGAGGGCATTACGTAGAGGCTAGTGGTCGCCCCTAGTTACAGGGTGTGGCACTCAATGAGAATCAGCACGCCGAGCGCGCCGTAGACGATCGGCACGAGACGCGACGAGTGGCGCGCGCCCCAGGCGACGAGACCCGCTCGCGCGGCGAGGGCTTGGGCCGACGTCACGAAGGCGAACTCGAGGACGGCGAAGGTCGCGAGCATCGCGAGGGCGCCGATGACGCCGGTGGCGCGCAGCAGTGGCGTCCACACCGCGACGTTGTCGCCGCCCAGGGCGAGTGTGGCGAGGAACGTCGTCGTCGCCCCGCGCCGGTGTTGCTCGCGCGAGGGTTCGTCGCGTCGACGCCACGCGTGGACGGCCAGCGCAAAGGGCGCGATGGCGAGTACGCCCACCAGGCGCAGGGGGACAACGGAAAGCGCCGAACCCACCGCGGCCGCGATTCCCACGAGGGCGCCCACGCCGAGCACCTGGGCCCAGGCCACGCGACGGTGCCGTGCGGCGGGCGTTACTGCGAGTTGGGCGGCGAAGGCGAAGTAGTCGTCGACCATCGTGCCGACGTAGGCGAGTGCC
>JAJZSX010000134.1 GCA_021849435.1 Actinomycetes bacterium
GACCCAGGCATCGCCGTTCACCGTGTAGTCGATCGCCGTCCACTCCTCTTCGATGATTGACTCGATGGCCCTTGTAATCACTGGGGTTTGACGCACGGTGATCGAGTAGCGCACGTCGTGGTCGCGACACGCCTGCACTACGTACTTGGAGAAGAAACCCGAATCGCAGCGCAGCGTCAAGGGGCCACCGGCCCCGGCCCTTCGCACCCGGCCCACCACCTCGCGCACGAAGCGCTGGGCGCCGCGCTGGGTGTTGGCCGAGCCCTTTCGAAAGCGCACGTGCAGGGTCTCACCGGTATCGGCGCGCGTGGCGAGCAGTGGGTGAAAGCCCAGCACCTTGGTGTAGCCGTAACCGGCGCCCTGCTTCTGATTCCCGAACACTTCACAGATCGTGGAGTCGATGTCGATGGTCATAGGCTCGTCGCCCGGACCGGCGCCGATCGCCCAGGCACGGGTCAGCAGCAGCTCAGCGACCCGGTCCAGTTGGCGCACGTTGCCAAAGGTGAAACGACGCAGGAACGTGCCAAGCTTCGAGGGCGCCATCACCCGGTGCGAGAGGACCGACGAGGTCGCCCCCGAACGCAGCACGTCGGCGTCGTCGATGCAGGATGCGCCCGCGACCATTGCGTGCACCAGGGTCGCCACCCGCCTGCCGGGGAACGGCGCGATCGAAATTGTCTCCTCGGCGAGTTGATGAAGGCCGAGCTTTTCACTGAGCAGACCCACCAACGCGAGTCCCGCGTTCGCCACGGCGTGGTCGTCATCGAATGCCACCGAAAGACGAGAAGGGCTGTGTAGAGTGGTCATCGAAAAGGTGCCTTCCTCAAGAGGTGAATTTGTTGTTTCGCAACTCAAATTCTACCTGATGGAGGCACCTTTTTCGTGCATGGTCAGACCTTCAGTTCGCTACCCCGACGGTGGTTCCAGGCTAAATTGACTCGCCGATGAACCACACAGGGGACATCGGCGTGGCGATAAAGTCCACTCCACACATGAGCGAAACCCTCTTCGCCCGGTCAGTAGCGGTGCCACGAGCAACCGATTCAAATAGACAATGAACTATCGACGAGGATCACGGGTAAGCCCTGACTCCATCACTCCACCCGAGAACGGCCTGTGAGCGATTCGGCAAAATTGAACGCCACGGGCACCAGCCAGCGTAGATGCCAGATGATTTAGCGCAAATTGGGCAGAATGGTAACTGGACATTGCACATGACGAACGCAGTAGTTCGTAATTGATTCATGCATGATGCGTGACATTATGCTCCGACTAGTTGATCCGATTACTAGGAGCTGTGCACTCTTACTGTATTCAACTAGTACCTCGCCAGGGAATTCGTCGCATAACCTTGAAGTTGGCTGAATCCCATGATGGCGTGCCACAGCAATGGCACCATCAAGAATCGCCTGCGCTTGCTCAATTTCTTCGGTTGCCGGAATCGGAACTTCTGATTTGAACCTAGCTTCAAGGCAGTGAACGATGGTCAGGTGACCGTGCCATCGTTCCGACTCTTCGATTGCCCAAATCAGGGGCAATTGCCTATTCGCTCCACTGATCCCAACGACGATTTGCGGTTTCATCATCGCCCCAGCCTTCCCAACACCAACTGCGCACTCTGCCCGACAGTAACTCTGTCCTGCTCAATATGCACCCTTTTGCCGTTAGATCGTACTTTCGTACGATTTGTTAGCCCCGATCATTCGTGCGTCCAGAGAGTTGGAGGTGAAGCTATAGAGCAGATCTAATAACCACAAGCTCGTTGTCGCCTGCCGGTGAGAGTCCGGTCCGTAGCTACCAGGAGGCCGGGTAGCAGGCTAGCGGCTCGGTCTGGAAACGGCTCGGGTCGAAGCCCAGCGCCGAAAGTTTTTCGGCTCTCCTGCCGCTCAAGTGGGTAGTTGGGCAACCCTGGTTGTGAGTCGACGCCCGCCGTCTCATCTCACGATGTATCCCAGTCCGGTGGGGACCTATGACGGTATGGACCGCAATGTCGCGACAGAGGTCGAAGGATGCGGCGGCTGGTGCATGCGTTGAAGGACCGCCGTAGTTTGGGGGTACTCGGGCTGCGTGCGTCTCCCACGACAGCGCCGGCTTTGGAGACTTTCGATAATCGTCGGTAATCTCCTCAATCGTCAAGGCGTCAGTCGAGTCGGGCGGTCGCCGATCCGTGGAAAACGGTGACGCCCGCTTGGTTGCGGGTCTCGACGTCGAAATCAGCGACGACGACGCCGTCGCGTGACTCGATCGCGATGACCGTTGCCGTTGCGGTCAAGGTGTCGCCGGGCCAGACCTGGGCGGTGAAGCGCCCGCCGAAGTAGGTCAGTCGTGCGTCGCCGACGTAGTCGGTGAGCATTCGACCCGTCATGCCCATCGTCAGCATCCCGTGGGCGAAGACGCTCGGGTAGCCAGCGACTTGCGTGGCGTACACCTCGTCGGTATGGAGGGGGTTGAAGTCCCCCGAGGCGCCGGCGTACTGGACGATCTGGCTGCGGGTGAGGTTGTTGACGATCTCCGCACTGTGGCGGGTGCCGACGCTGAGGTTTGTGGCTTTGAGTGGCATCGTCAGTCACTCACCGTTTGTTCAGTGCGAACGCCAATGGAGCGTGCGACCACGGCCACCTCGCCGTCCTCGCCTCGGTATTCGATGATGGTCTCCTGGAAGCGGAGCACGCCCCCGCGGCGCCCCCGCTTCTGCCACGATCTTCCGGTGTGAGCGGCGAGAGTGAGTACTTCGCCGGGTCGAATCACACGACGGTACTCGTAATGTTGTTCGGCGTGAAGATTGGTCCCCCCTCCTGCGTCGACGCCCACCGCTTGCGAAGTCGGCACGGATTCTGAATCCGGTGCCCTACCCGTCGGCGTCGCACCGGAGCCGAACCAGGGAATGCCCGGTCGCGGTCGCAACGGATAATCGGGGTCGTAGTGGGCACTCGCCTGGACGAATGTGGGTGGCGCGATGATGCCACCAGTCTCGGTGTCGCGCGCGACCTCCTGATCCCGATAGACGGGGTTGTCGTCGCCGATTGCCCGGGCGAAGTTCATGATGAACCCCGCTTCGATTGGGAAGTGCGATGCGGTCATCATCCCTCGCTTCTGTGAGTCAACCAGCCCTCGCAGGTCGGCACCTTCGTGTTCCATTGAGACTGACGACGACTAGGTAAGCACAAACACCGCGGACCGTCGGCCTCTTCGTTCGTTCTGACGGTATCCCTGGTGGCTGTGTCCACGTTCAGCACGAACTGAAGGGCTCGCTACTTGCCTGCACCGCGGCACCCGGCACCATTGGTCGCCGGTGTGGCCATCGAGGTGGGGTGTCGTTTTAGATGACGGTGGTAGATTCTTGGGGTGAGAGCGAAGAGTCTTAATTCTGGTCGGGCTGTCTGTGTCCAGAATACCCTGGTGTCGAGCCTTTTCAGCGCTGCCGCCGAGGCCAATCGGCGTACTAATCGTGTGCAGCGCGCTGGCGCTACGCACCTCTTGAAGTAGGTGAGTGTGGAACCGCTGTCCGGCCCTACTGATGCCCTGCGTCGAGGTCTCGCTCGCGTGGACGACGCGGTGGTCCTCGAGGTGGTCTCGTCACTCGACCTACGACCGAGTACCAAGATTTCGCCAGCTGTCGGCATGCCCTTGCGCGGTCTCCAGCAACGACGTGACGTCGCATCGTTCGTCGCCAGCGCCCCGATCATCGCGGTGCGGGCACTACTCGAACTACTCGTCGCGGGAAATCTCGACCGGATCATCGCGGTTCTCGGTGAGCACTCCGAACGGCCAACCTATGACCAGATGGCGAGCGCGGTCGACGCGATGCGAACCGAAGGCGTGAGCGACGCTGATCTCGCGGCGCTGCTCGCCTTCGCCATCGGTGAGCAGTTCCCCGCGGCCGAGCACTGTCGCCGGTTGATCGAGGAACGCGAGGAGTTCGCCTTGCCAGCGGTCGCTGCTGCCGAGTCGACTGGTTCGCTCCTTTCGCCCAAGGACGTCGATCCCGCGGTGCGCGAGGCGAGACGCCAGCGTCGAGAGGCGGCGAAGAGCAAGAAGAAGCCGTCGGTGCCCCCGACCCGGCCCGCAAAGGTCCGACCCGTGGTCGGTGCGAGTAAGTCGGCACCACCGGTGGCAGCGGCCACGGCGGTGATGAGCGCGGTGCGTCGCCGTGCCACGCTGACGCCCGCGGAGTCGCGGCTGGTCGATCCCGATCACGTGAGGGCCGGCACCGTGGTGAGCGTGGAGGTTCCCTTCGATTCGATCGACCCCGAGATGCCTGACGTGCACGCCAAGCAACGACCTGCGGTCGTGGTTGCCGCCTCGGACTCGACGTTGCTCGTGCGCGGTGTGTACTCGAACCAGTTCGCGAACCGTCAGCTCTTCGGTCCCTGGCGCCGCCTCGGCCTCGACCACGTCTCCTACATCAGTGATGAGCGACAGGTGATCGACTTGTCCGCGACACCGGCGGTCGAGCTCGCCAGGCTGACCGACGAGGAGTGGAACTCGCTCTGGTGACCAATCGGGCACGCCCGTGAACCGGCGTACCATCGATCGCATGGAGCACACCTTTTCAACGATCATCGAGCCCTTCCGTATTCACTCGGTGGAGCCACTACGGATGACTACGGCGTCCCAGCGCGCCGAGGCCATCCGAGACGCTGGGTACAACCTTTTCAATCTGCGCGCCCAGGACGTACTGATCGATTTGTTGACCGACTCGGGAACGGGCGCGATGTCGCGCGACCAGTGGGCCGCGATCCAACACGGCGATGAGAGCTACGCCGGTTCGCCCTCGTGGTTTCGATTTGAAGCCGCGGTCAAAGACCTCTTCCCCTTCCGGCACGTGATCCCGACGCACCAGGGTCGAGCGGCAGAGAAGATCCTCTTCACCGCCCTCGGCGGTGCGGGCAAGGTGGTGCCCAACAACACCCATTTCGACACGACCCGGGCCAACGTCGAAGCGTCGGGGGCCGAGGCGATTGACTTGGTGATCCCCGAAGGTCTCGACGCGTCGTTGATCCACCCGTTCAAGGGCAACATGGACGTGGCGGCCCTCGAAGCGGTGCTCATCGAACGAGGCGCCGACGTACCCGTGGTGATGGTGACCGTCACCAATAACTCGGGTGGGGGACAACCGGTGTCCTTGGCCAACCTGCGCGCGGTGAGCGAGGTCTGTCACCGCTACGGCGTGCCGTTCTTCCTCGACGCCTGCCGTTTCGCCGAGAACGCGTGGTTCATCCACGAGCGTGAGGCGGGTCAGGGCGATCGTGAAGTGGCCGACATCGTGCGCGAGATGGCCTCCCTCGCTGACGGTATGACCATGTCGGCGAAGAAGGACCCCTTCGGGAACATCGGTGGCTGGCTCGCTCTCAACGATGACTCGCTCGCTGAACGGTGCCGCAACCTGCTGATCCTGACCGAGGGATTCCCGACCTACGGCGGACTGGCCGGCCGTGACCTCGAGGCCCTGGCCCAGGGGTTGAAGGAGGCGGTCCACCCGGACTACCTGCGCTACCGGATCCGCTCGACGGCCTACCTGGGCGACGCGCTCGACCGAGCCGGTGTGCCGGTGGTCAAGCCCATCGGCGGTCACGCCGTCTACATCGACGCCAAAACGCTCCTCGCGCACATCGACCCGTTGCAGTACCCCGGTCAGGCGCTGTCGGTGGCGATGTACGAGATGGGCGGCATCCGGTCAGTCGAGATCGGCACGGCGATGTTCGGCCGCCAGCCCGACGGTAGCGAGCGCGCCGCCGCCATGGAGTTGGTGCGTCTCGCAATCCCGCGGCGCACCTACACCCAGAGCCACATCGACTACGTCATTGAGGTGGTCACCGCCGTAGCGAGCGAGGCGACTTCGCTGCCGGGCTATCGCATGGTCTACGAGCCCGCCGCGTTGCGACACTTCACGGCGCGTTTCGAACCGATCGGCTGACCGGGGAAGCGTCGCGCTCGCCCACGCGCAGTTGTCGCACGAGGACTACGACACCCGCGATGGCGAGCGCGACGCCCGCCAGCTGCACGCCGATCGAACCGCTGTGGGACTGCTGGCCGAGCAGAAGCCGCTCGTCGAGGGCGCGAACGGCGCCCCAGACGATCATGGCGAGCGCCGAGACCGCACCGGCCACGCGGCCGATCGATCGACGCTGCGCCCACAGCAATACGAGCCAGAGCAGTCCGTCCTCCAGCGCCTGGATGATCGGCACGGGCACGCGCTTTCCGACTTGGCCGACGTAGTGCATGCCGAACCACTGGTGCGTGAGGTGGCCACCCCCCTGGACCATGAACTGAGGGCCGAGCAGGCGACCGAGGGCCCAACCAGCGATCAGGGCCGGCACGACCGCGTCGGCGAAGCGGGCGAGGGAGGTGTTCGGCCACCACCGTCGTCGAAGCACCAGTGCGACCGGCAGGGCTGCGACGATCCCACCGAAGCTCGCTAGACCCCCGTGCCAGACGGCGATCCATCGTCCGGGGTGACCGGCGTAGTAGCCCCAGTTGGTGACGATGTGCGCGACCCGAGCCCCGACTGAGGCGGCGACCACCAGCGCGCCGGTGAGCGAGCCGTAGCGGTGCACGGCAAAGCCGGCGCGCTCGAGTCGTCGCCGGCTGTAGAGGAACGCGACGTAGGCCGCGATGGCCAGGCCGAAACCGTAGACGTGGAAGGTGAGCGGCCCGAGGTGGAACGACGTCGGGAAGGCGGACACGCCCTAGGCGCGCGGCCGGCCGAGACCGGCGAACCCGTACCCG
>JAJZSX010000135.1 GCA_021849435.1 Actinomycetes bacterium
AGCACCCGCCGGGGTGAGTGCCACGCGGTTTTCGTCGGTCTTAATTTCTTTCGGTACGCCTATTTTCATGAAATTCATCCTAATTTGCCGATTGCGGTGCCCTCGTTGGCTCCGACTACGCCTTCTTGCGCGCGAGCACGATACTCAGGATCGCGAAGCCGATCCCGACGGTGAAGATCGCGGTTCCAAAGACGAACACTTGTGGCGGGATACCCACGCGAGTCGCGCCGTACACCCAGACGGGGAACGGCACACTCGTGCCACTAAGGAAGTTCGACGTCACGAAGTCGTCGATCGAAATCGCAAAGGCCATCAGCGCACCAGCAAGAACGCCGGGCATGATCAATGGCAACGTCACGCGCGTGAAGGTCACCGCCGGGGTCGCTCCGAGGTCGTACGCGGCCTCCTCGAGCGCGGTGTCGAACCCGGCGAGCCGGGCGCGCACGGTGACCGTGACGTAGGCGATCGAGAACATCACGTGGGCGAGTACAAGGGTAAGGAAACCACGGCCGATGTTGAACGTGACGAACAGCCCGAGCAGCGACGCACCCATGACGATCTCCGGGGCGGCGATGTTCAAGAAGATCACCTGCTCGAAGGCGCCCTTGCCCCGGAACCGGGGTGAACGGTAGCGCACGAGCGCGATGGCGAGCATCGTACCGAGCACCGTCGCGATGAGTGTACTCACGAGCGCGAGGCGGATCGAAAGCCAGAATGAGGCGGTCAGGCCGGGCACGTTGCTCCACTGGTGGTACCACTGTGAGGTGAAGCCGTTCCAGGAGAAGCTCACCAGTTGCATGCTGCCGATGGTCTTGTTGAAGCTGTAGAAGATCATGATGACGATCGGGAACACCAGGTACGCGATGACGAGCCACGAGTAGGTCGGCAACACGAACCGGGTCCATCGCCGCTTCCTCGTGGCCGGCGACTCGGGCGTTGAGGTAGTGGGTTGGTCGAGCAACGTCATAGGTACTGCTCGATCGTTCGCGAGCCCAGGAGACGGGCGTAGAGGAAGATGCCGAGCAGGGCCACGACGAGCAGGATCGCCGACAGCGACGCCCCACCGGCGTAGTCCAACGTCACGAGGAACTGATTCTGGATGACCGTCCCGATCATGGTGTTCGAAGTCCCACCGAGGATCTCCTGATTTACGTAGTCACCGAACATCGGGATGAACGTGAGTAGGAAGGCCGCGAAGATGCCCGGCACGGCGAGGGGCATGATGACCTTCATAAAGCCCACGCGCTTGGTCGCGTACAGGTCGTAGGCGGCTTCGAGCACCCGACGATCGATCCGCTCCAACGCCACGTAGAGCGGCAACGCCGTGAAGGGCAGGTAGTTGTAGGCCAGCCCCGCCATGACCGCGTAGCTCGTGCCCAGGATGTGGAAGCCCTGGGGCAGCATGTGGATGTGCTTCAGTGCGCCGAGGACCACCCCGTTGTTGGCGAGCACGAACTCCCAGACGATGGTGCGGATGACGAAGGAGACGAAGAAGGGCACCAGCAGCATCAGCAAGAAGAAGTTCTTGCGACGGCCGCCGTAGAAGGCGATCCAGTAGGCAATCGGGAACGAGATGATCAGGTCCACGATGGTCGCCGCGGCGGCGAAGTAGAGACTGGTGATGAACTCCTGGTGGTACAGGCTCACCTCGCTCGAGAACTCGCCCCAGTGCCACGCCATCACGCACGCCCCCGTGGAGGGGCTGCAGGTCTTGAGCGACAGCGAGAGCATCAGCACCAGCGGCACGAGGAACAGCAACAGGAGCCACAGACCAGACGGCAGGCTGAGTAGGTAGGGCGCCAGCGCCCTACCTACTCGCCGCTTGCGCCGAGGCGCTACGCCCCCTGGATGATCGGGAGGAACAAGTTGTTCCACGCGTTGATCTCCTCTTGATTCTTAAACGGGTAGTAGTTCTTTGACAACTTGACGCGCGCGGGCGTCGGGAAGACCGACGGGGAGTCGGCGGTGACCGACGTCGCCAGTCCGATCGACGGCTTCATCGCCTTCAGCGCCGCTGCGTCCCAGCCCGTCGGGTGCAGCAGTTGCTGCTTCGCGGAGGGAACCGGACAGATGTAGTCGTTGTAGTACTCCACGACGGCCTGGGTCATCGGGCTGTAGTAGAAGTCCATCAGCTTCATGGCGTCGAGGGGATTCTGGGCGTAGAGCGGGATCGCCATGTTGTCCGTCCAGAGCATGAGCCCCTCCTTGGGCGTCATCAGGACCAAGTCCTTGTACTTGCTGTTCAGGTTGGCCTGGAAGATGTCACCGGAGTAGCACTGGGAGACGACGGTGTCGCCATTCTTCAGGTGCTGGATGTAGCTCTGGTCGTAGTAGGCGGCCACCAGGCCATCACTGCGCTGCTGCTGGAGCTTCTTGGCCGCCTTGGCCCAGTCCTTCTCGGTCGAGCTGAACGGCTCGACGCCGATCGCGAGCAGTCCCGCGCTGCCCAACTCGAAGGGGTCGGACAGCATGCCGATCTTGCCCGCATACTTCTTGTCGAACAGGATCTGGATGCTGTCGCCCGGGTTCTTCACGTGCTTGGCGTTGTAGGCGACCGAGGTCCAACCCGACTGCCACGCCATGGTGTACTTGTTGCCCGGGTCCCACGACGGGCTCTTCACCAGCGGCCCGGCGTACTTGTTGAAGTTCGTCATCAACTTGTGGTCCAGCGGCACGAGCCAGCCGTTCTGCATGAGGTAGCCGAGCTCGGGGTTGTTGTTGGTCATCACGACGATGTCGTAGCCGGTCGACTGGCCCGCGGCGAGCGACGGGCGGATCTTGGCGTAGAACGACGCGTTGTCCTGGATGACCTCGTAGTAGTTGACCTTGATCTTGGTGGTCTGGGTGAAGTGTTGGAGCGACAAGTGCTTGCCGTTCAGCACGTCGATGTAGAGCGGCCAGTTCGCGAAGTTGACCGTGTGATGCAACTTCTGCTTCGACCACCACTTCGCGGTACCCACGTTCTTATTCGGCAATGCCGTCGCACCGGCGCCGCTCGAGAGCAGCAGTGACGCCCCCGCGCCCGCACCGGCGGCCTTCATCAGGCCGCGGCGCGATATGCGCTGCTCTGTCAGTCCCCGCCAGAACGACGGATCGATTCCGCCATCCTGGCTAAACACACTGAATTCCTCTGACATGGTTAGTCCCCCTCTGTTTCATTGATTTCTACGGTTGTTGGTAATGGTTTGACGGTAAAGGTGTGTTCCTCGGGCCAGCTGAGGATGACCTCATCACCGCTGCGCGGCGCCAGCTGGTTACCGATGTTCTGGGCGTAGACCGTGACCTCGACCCCGAGGGTCGTCTCGACGATGTACTGGTTGCCCACCCCGGTGAACGTGGAGACGCGCACCCGTCCCCCGATCGCGTTGTGGCCCGGCTGGACGACCGTGCCCGCCGGAAAGATCCCGATCTTCTCGGGTCGAACACCGACCTTGACCGCGGTGCTCCCATCGAGGTCAGGCACGTGGTCCGTAGGCACGACGATGGTCCCGCCACCGTCGATGGCGATCGTGGTGCGCGAGCCCGACGTCGAGACGATCGAGCCCGCGAGCAGATTGGACGCCCCGAGGAACGACGCCACGAACTCGGTCGTGGGGCTGTCGTAGACGTCCTTCGGCGAGCCCATCCCCTCGATCCGACCGTGCCACATGACCGCGAGGCGGTCCGACATGGTCATCGCCTCCTCCTGGTCGTGCGTGACGTAGAGGAAGGTGATGCCGACTTGGGTCTGGATGCGCTTCAACTCGATCTGCATCTGACGGCGCAACTTCGCGTCCAGCGCCGACATCGGCTCGTCGAGCAAGAGCAACTTGGGCTGGTTGACGAGCGCGCGGGCCAGAGCCACGCGCTGCTGCTGGCCACCCGAGAGCTGGGACGACTGACGCTTCTCGTAGTTCGGCAGGTCGACGATGTCGAGCATCTCGCCAACACGCCGCTTGATCTCGTTCTTCTCGATCTTCTGGCGTCGCAGCCCAAAGGCGACGTTCTCAAAGACGTTGAGGTGCGGGAACAACGCGTAGGACTGGAAGACAGTGTTCACATCGCGGCGATACGGCGGCAGGTTGGTGACGTCCTGGCCGCCGAGCAGGATCCGACCCTTGGTGGGATCCTCGAACCCGCCGAGCATTCGCAGCGACGTCGTCTTACCGCAACCCGACGGTCCAAGCAGGCTGAAGAACTCCCCCGCATCCACGCGCAGGTTGAGGTCATCTACGGCGTTCGCGTCATTGAAGGTCTTGGTGACGTCGATGAACTCGACGTCGGCCGACTCCAAGTTGGCGATCTTTCCCGATCGGCCCAACGAGCGCGCGCTCCGCGGCGCCTTGGGATCGGTGGCCTTCGTCGCCCCGATGCTCATGTACTTCCCCCCATCTGCACTCCACGTGACCAAAGCCACTTCCTCCCTCGCCACGACCTCTTCGTCATGGAGAAGGCCTATCACCCCGTTGCCGCACCGTCAGTTCAGCTGCGTGAACTGACGGTTACATCTCTATGTTGTGCATCACGTGCTTGACGCGCGTGTAGTCCTCGAAGCCGTACACCGACAAGTCCTTGCCGTAACCCGAGCTCTTGAAGCCGCCGTGGGGCATCTCCGCAACGAGCGGGATGTGCGTGTTGACCCACACGCAGCCGAAGTCGAGGTCGCGCGTGAAACGCATCGCGCGGCCGTGGTTCGAGGTCCACACCGAGGACGCGAGACCGTAGTCGACCCCGTTCGCGAAGGCCAGGGCCTCGGCGTCGTCTTTGAACTTCTGCACCGTGATGACCGGTCCGAAGATCTCGTTCTGGATCATCTCGTCGTCCTGGCGCAGTCCGGCCACCACGGTCGGGGCGACGAAGAAGCCTTCGTCGCCGACCTGGGAACCGCCGGCCGCGACTGAAGCGTGACTCGGCACCCGCTCGAGGAACCCCGTGACCCGCGCCAGCTGATTGACGTTGTTGACCGGCCCGAAGAGCGCGTCGGCGTTGTCAGGCTTACCGATCACGGTGTGCTTGGCCTGCTCGGCCAGCGCGTCCACGAAGTCGCCGTAGACCTTGGAGGCGACGAGGACGCGGGTGGCGGCCGTGCAGTCCTGGCCGGCGTTGAAATAACCGGCAATGGCGATGCCCTCGACCGCCGCGGCCAGGTCCACGTCATCGAAGACGATCACCGGCGCCTTACCACCGAGCTCGAGGTGCACGCGCTTGAGCGTCTTGGACGCGGTCGAGGCAACCTCCATGCCTGCGCGCACCGATCCGGTCACCGACACCATCGCCGGCGTCCGGTGCTCGACGAGTGCGCGACCGGTGTCGCGGTCACCGCAGACCACATTGAAGACGCCGTCGGGCAGGACCTCGGCCATCAACTGGGCCATGTAGAGCGCCGACGCCGGTGTCGAGTCGCCCGGCTTCAAAACCATCGTGTTGCCCGCGGCGATCGCCGGGGCCCACTTCCACACCGCCATCATCATCGGGTAGTTCCACGGCGTCACCGCGCCGCACACGCCGATGGGCTCGCGACGGATGTAGCTCGTCATGCCTTCCATGTACTCGGTGGCGCCTCGACCCTCGAGCAGGCGAGCCGCCCCCGCGAAGAAGCGGATCTGGTCGAGCATGGGGGGCACCTCTTCGCTGTGGGTCAGCGAGAGAATCTTGCCCGTGTTCTCCGACTCAATCGCCACGAGCTCGTCGGCGTGCTGCTCGAGCACATCGGCGATCTTGAGCAACGCGAGACTGCGCTCGGATGGCGTGGTTCGACGCCACGACTCGAATGCCTTAGCCGCGACCGTGACCGCGAGGTCGACGTCCGCCGCGTTCGAAACCGGCATCTCGGCGAAGGGCTGTCCCGTCGCCGGATTGAAGACCTCGGCGTACTTCTCGCTCTTCGGCGCCACGTAGTCGCCCCCGATGAAATTTGCCAGACGTCGCATTCCCACCCCTCCTAAATCGGTCGCCTACCTCGCAACACAAGAGACACTCTGCCAGATTGTGCGACCACGCGCAAGGTCATTTGTAAGAAATAAGTCACTCCTTGGCAATTTCATGACGCATTCCGTCGCGATGTGTGCATATACTGTACGTATCCGCAGTCCAACCGCCGATTCGGTGGGGTGGATGGGGAGCGACCAATGCCAGCAACTTCTCCAAAGCGACAGACCGCCAAGAACGTGAGGAAGGCTTCAGTTGCCGACCACGCGCGCCTCGAGGTGGTCTCGACGGCGAATGGTCTGGACGACATCGATCGTCAGATCATCAGCCATCTGCAGGAGGACGGACGACGCGCCTACGGCGCAATCGCCGGCGAGGTCGGACTCTCCGAAGCCGGCGTCCGCCGACGGGTTCAGCGACTGCGCGATATGGGCGTCATGCAGATTGTGGCCATCACCGACCCGTTGCAGCTCGGCTACGGTCGCGAGGCTCTGGTGGGCATCAGGGTGCACGGCGACGTGCGCCTGGTCGCCGATCGGGTCGCGGCGATCGACGAGGCCAACTACGTGGTTATGACCGCGGGCAGTTTCGACATCATCGCCGAGGTCATCGCCGTCGATGACGCGGCCCTGGTGCATCTGCTCAACGACGCCATTCGGAGCATCCCTGGGGTGACCGAAGTCGAGACATTTCTGTATTTGAAACTTTCAAAGCAGACCTACACATGGGGGACGAAGTGACGTTGCACGAAATCATCTCTGACGGCAT
>JAJZSX010000136.1 GCA_021849435.1 Actinomycetes bacterium
TAGGTGGGTCAGGAGTGCTTACGCGTACGGGGCCGAGTACGCCCGATCGTCGGCTAGCCCAGTCAGCGCCTCGTAGATGACGCTGCGGCGAAGGTACTTCCCGTTCTCGACTTGCAGGAACGGCGCGAAGTAGGCGGCGTCCTGTCTGCTGTCGGAGAACGCCAGGAGCTTTCTTTCCCCGCCGG
Source organism: Actinomycetes bacterium (assembly GCA_021849435.1). The sequence goes on from JAJZSX010000136.1 coordinate 186, forward strand.
GTGCGCTACTGCCGGGAGCCGGAGGAATTGACGCGTAGAGGCTCGACGCCAGCACCGCGCTCAACGAGTCGACACCCGGTACCGCCCGGGCGATGGGGCCAAACCCTGTCCCCGCGTACCCGCAGTGCAGACAGTGACCGTTGGTAGAACCGTTCGAGACCTTGCGAACAAAGACATCGACGAGTGAAGAACTTCCGCACTCACAGATGGCAGTTGGGCCCGACACCTTCAGGCACTGGGTACATACCGACTTAGGGCTGTGCTCAACCTCGGCTTCGCCGTAGGAGTCGTCGCGTTCGGCGCTGTCTTCCCCGGGAGACCAGGAAGCGATCCCCGGCGGATCGAGTGGCGTTCGCGTCATTCCGAGGAGCAACAGTGTCGGCGACTCGTCGTAGGGACCGACCAGCTCGAGTCGTCCGCCTCGCTCCCTTCCACGTAGGTACTCAGCGCCACAACTGCGGCACGCCGCTAGCTCCATCAGACGACTCTCTACTCCGATTTTGCGGCATTCCACACAGCTTCTGCCTGGCTGTAACGTGATCCGCGGTTTGTCGATCCCGTCTGGGTGCGATGGACTGAGACACACGAAGGCGCCGGCGGGGCTTCGGACGATCTGGTGGTAGCGCACTGGTAGGGAGGCTGGATCCTGGCGGAGTTGCTCCCTGAGGCCCGCCCACGCAGGATCGTCAAGGTTCAGCGCCAAGTTCTGACCCAACTGGGTCAGTGCCGCCGTCTGGAGAGTTGAGCTACCGGGGTCGATAACCATGGGGACGTGGGTCGGCGTGATGACACCTGCGGCGTCGAAGGGTTCGTCAAAGAGCTCGGTCGCGTACTTGGCGACGGCGGGGGCGCTCGCTGGCCCGTCGCCGAGGGTCGCCGACGCAGCGAAGCACTGAAGTCGCCCGCGCACGCCTACCGTTCGCTGGCGCAGGCGCCGCAGAAGGAAGGCCATTTCGGTACCACGAGCGCCGTCGTAGCTGTGGACCTCGTCGAGGACGATCCACTGCAGTTCCTCCGAGAAGAGACGACTTGATTTTGGGAGTAGGAGGAGTCGCTCGAGCATCGCGTAGTTGGTGAGAAGGAGGTGAGGTGGTGTCTCGTCCATGACGTCGCGACTGATCAATTCGTTAGCCGGACGAACGGTGTTTCGCCCGTTGCGTTCGAGCCAGTCCTTCTCGGCGTCAGCCTGCCGGTGCTCCGTGGCACCGATGTACCTGCCGAACGTGATCTCCGGTGGGAGATGGCGAAACATCTCACGGATCCGCTTCATCTGATCGTTCGCCAACGCGTTCATTGGATACAGGAGAATGGCTCTGACGTTGGTCGTCAATCGTCCAGCGTCGTGTTCCTTGAGCAGACCGTTAACGATCGGAAGCAGAAAGGCCTCGGTCTTACCTGAGCCTGTTCCGGTGGCAATGACGACATTGCGCACGTCATTGATGGCCGTGCGTACCGCCCGTTCTTGGTGGTCGTAGAGCGACGGATGGACTTCGCCCGCGTTGACGAGATCACGGAACGGGGACGCGAGCGTTCCCTCCGTTACTAGGTCGTTGATGCGGGCCCCTTGCGTGTACGTGCGGCGGGGTTCAAGGAGCAAGCTCGAAGTGGCTTGGGTCGCATTCGCATTGCGCAATGCTGCGGCGTAGGCCGTAGCCACTTCGTTTCGACGGGGCGAAAACGAAGACCCGAGGAAATTGCTGTACGCCGCGGTGACTGCATCAGCCGCTCTCACTGGATTGAATTCGCTCACAGACCTCGACTCCTTCTTCTCAGACTCTCCGTCAAGAGTCGGTCACGCTCCCTGCATTCGCTGGACTCGGCTTCACGGTTCGCGTTTCGAGCTGCTCGCATCTCGTCTTCCGTGTAGCCGGCTTCACTCGCGACATCCCGCAGTGACACTGACTTCCACTGGACCTTCTTCGCCATCGCCGCGAAACGCATGAGTACTATGTCAACGCCACACAGGCGCGCTCGAATTTCGACTGTTTCGTGAACGTTGGTTCGGGCCAATCCGTGGACACTTCGTAGGTCGTAGTAGTGCGATGATGACGTGCCACTGAGTCCCTGATTCGCAGGGACCAAGCTCTGCACTGGACGACCACCCGCCATCACGGTCACGTTTGGTGACGTGGCTTCACCGTGATAGACGCGCAGGCCTTCGATCTTTGGTAAGTCAGCGTGCTCTCGTAGCAGTGTGGTCCATTCTGGGGATTCGATTTGTCGACGATGCACCGCCCAGCTCAACGAGGGCACTTCAATCGTTAGGTCGTACGTTTGACCCGTAGAGTCCGATACCACGAGGGCGTGATCACCGTTGTGAACGAGTTCAATGGTCTCGGGGCCGCTCCAACCGATCGGAAGAGTGAGCTCGGCGTGTGTCGGACGACCTGGTAGGAGTGTGGTGGACGTCGTCGTCAATCGTGCGCCCCGCATCACGAGTCCTTCAATTTCGTAGGAGTCCCCAAGTCGTTCTCCCTTGATCGAGAGCGACACGATCGGTCCATGATCCTTGTCAACGACGGAATCCCCGGACAGCCGTTGCGAGGCGATGCCGGCAGCGTTATCGATGATCAGGGCGCGATCGGCTAACAATCTCGGTACCTCGGAATAGACCGGCTGCGAGCCCGCGAAACGCAAACGCGGTACGAACACCTCTTCGACGCTGATGTCGGATCGTGACGGGACGAGCGCTACGCGCGCTCCGTCGCTGCTGCACACCTCGTAATCGATGCCGGCCACCACGTACGCCGTATGCGTGCCCCAATCTCCCCTCAGGCGTCCCAGGTCAGCGTACGGATCCGGTTTCAGATGAAGACCGTGATTAACCACCAACATGCCGCCCATTTTGGGTAGAACTCCAGACTTGATGTAGCGGCCCAAATTAGAAAAGACGAGTACGGGTAAACCCGTGGGGAGCAGAGTAATCGGATCGCCCCCGCCGAGCTGTACAACGACCGGCGGAATTGGAGCGGGCTGTTCGCAACCCTGTCCAACCTCCGAAACGGTTGTCCCCTTGAGCGACCACTGAGCATCGGGTACTGGGGGAAGAAACACTTCGAGCGTCGGGTAGTCGAGAGCGTCGAGATGAATTCGTGGACTCGATGCGGGTGACCCCTTCAATCCCACGGAAATCGAATCGGTGCTATCAGTAACGGTCGCGATGTGGGAGGGCAACAGTTCACTGGCCGTACTGGGGATCCTCAACGCCTTCATCATTCGGTCCAGGAGGTCATCGGCCTCCTCGGGCGCGTACTCAAGCAGGTACCTGACTGACACCGCTGAGGTACTGGTCGACTCGAGTAGGTGATTACGCAGGTCGCCAGCGTCCCAGCCGTTTCGGGCGGCCATCCGAACCTTCTTGAAGAGATCGGGTATGGCGAACGGCGGAAGCAGCGCATGAATTCTTGCGGCCTGCACGTATCGGTTGCTGTTGATGAGGGCGGCCTGAAAGTCGTTTAGCCGCAGACATTGGAGCGCCGTGACGTACTCGGGACCGAGCTTGCCCTGTTGCACCCAGTCCGGTAGTCCGGTCCAAAAGGCGTGTGCTTCTGGCTGCTGTGCGTGCTGTGTCAGCCAAATCGCGAGGGCCGCTGGGAAGTACCTGAAGGTCTTCGCTTTCTGCGCATTCTCCCCGACTCGCTCAATCACCTCGCTGGCCCACTCACCAAGGGACTTACCGTCTCGGTTCTCACTGACGAGGTCCAACTGCCCGATGAGGTGTACGCGACTCACGGCCGGCTGCAGAATATCGTGTTCGATTTGATTCGGATTCACAAGATGAACCACCCGGGGTTTGCTCAATGATTACATTGTTTAGCGGCCGGGTGTGACTTCGTACCTACCCGACGCTTCATCATCGGAACTCAGGTCTTCATCTCTCGACTGTCGGTTGACGGTTGGGATCACATCCACTACGCACTGACCAACGGTTCTGCTTAGGAGCGTTTGACCAGAAGGTGACATCCTGAACGTGTCCGCACGGTGCTACCCCTAACTTGATCTTGGACGCGAGGACCGCCCGGGGGATCGAGACTTACCGGGTGCGGCCACCAATCTCACGGGACTACTCACGGACCAGCGGATCCAGACGATGCTCAGCGGTGCGCCGGTGACGCTTCATAGAGGTAGTTCCCAGCGATATCTCGCGCGTAAGTCAGACGTACGCCAACCGCGCCGTACAGACGCGCAGTACTGCTCGACAGCGGTGTGCTCAGGACTACGTAGCGGACGCTCCTGTTAGCGACGTCATATTCTCAGAAAACCGGGGGAAAGCGGTGGTGGCGAGTGCGCAGATCGGGCTAGGTGGGCACGGTGCGCGCCATGACCCAACGCTCGGGGGTTATCCCCCAGAGTGGTGGCTCCCTGGTGGAGCTGCCCGGCCGGTCAGCCCTCACGAGGGCCAATCCGGTGAAAGACCACGTCAGTACTGCTTCGAAGAAGGTGACGAGGCGCTCGTCATCTGGCCCGCATCTCCGCTCGACCACTTTCGTGACGGTCGACGCCTCGAACCTCAACGAGGCCGCTCGCGCCCTAGGGGAACTTCTCGTTCGAGCACTCGCCACAGCCCATCGGGGCGTCGGGTGCGACGATGTCAGAGGAATTGGTTAAACAGTTCCAAGGTTCAGCAACGCTGGCGAAAGGGGTGTCGATGTCCACAAGCAGTAGGCGGCGACTCGCACGAGACGACGGCAGAGTACTTCGCGTCGCGACGTACCGGCGCATCTCGACCAACGAGGTCAACCAACCACACTCCCTCGAGTCCCAGGAGCGGAGCCTGAAAGACTACATCGCGGTGCACCAGGAACTGGTGTTCGCCTGTGACTACGCGGACCAGCAGACGGGGACCAACAATCACCGCCCGGGTCTCGAGGCGATGCTCAACGACGCCACCACCGGCAAGTTCGACGTCGTGCTCTTCTATCGACTCGACCGATTGGCGCGGTCGGTCTACGGGTTCATGGACATCACGAATCGTCTGGAGCAGGCGAACGTGGCGGTGCGCTCGGCGACCGAGCCCTTCGAGACGATGACGCCCGCGGGCAAGCTGATGGCGCAAATGCTCGCGTCCTTCGCGGAGTTCGAGCACAGCATCCTCATCGACCGCATCCTCGAGGCCTACGAAACCAAGGCAATGAAGGGGGAATGGCTAGGGGGCCGCGCTCCGTACGGATACGCGAACGACAAGGTGAACAAGTCGCTGGTCGTTCTGGCCGAGGAGGCGGTGGTCGTTTGTCGAGTGTTCTCCACCTACCAGACGGGTAAGGGGGCCAAGACCATCGCCGAAGAACTGAACGGCGCCGGCATCACACATCGCGGTGGGAAGAAGTGGTACCCGGAAGCCGTCTTGCGCCTCTTAGAGGGGGCCGTATACGCCGGCTACATCGCGCACGGTGAAGACCGGTATCAGGGTCTGCACGAGGCCATCGTGAGTCCCGGGGATTTCGCCGCGGTAGCGGCGATTCGGGCGACACGCAACAGCCGCGAACGGGCCACGCGACCAGCGATGGGTCTAACCGACTACATCCTCACCGGAGTCACGAAGTGCGGGGAGTGCGGCGGGAGCATGGTCGGAAGTGGAGCGCACGGACAAGGAGGCTCTTATCGGTACTACACGTGCAGCCTCCAGACCAAGCGGGCCGAGTCGGAGCGTTGTCGCAACGAGCGGGTGGCTGCGGACGAGCTCGAAGCGATGGTTACCCAGGCGGTCTTGAACGCGTACCAGGACTCTGAGCTCTTCGAGATGGCCGTGTCGATGGCGGCCGCCGACGCGCCGCATCAGACGGCGGACCTGGATGAGCAGGCGAGCAGTATGCGCTTGGCTATCGCCAAGTCCGAAACCGCCATAGAGCGCTACTTCGAGGCGTTCGAAGAGGGAACACTCGACGTCGCAGGGATGAAGAAGCGAGTCGAGTCCCTGGAAGCCCGTCTCGCAGCACAGCGGGCAGAGCTCACGCGATTGCTCGAGGAGTCCGCGGAGCTGAGTATGGGTGGGGGTAGCCTCGTGGACCTCTCCGCTGCGCTCTCCGAAGTGACGCAGGCTCTGTCCGCGAAGGACGGATACTACGAGAAGAAGCGCATCCTCGGGGCTCTCGTGGACTCGGTAACGGTGAGCCGGGGGCGCAACATTGACGTCGTCCTGCGAGTGCCGACGGTCGATTCACGGGGGCCCGGACAGGTGCTGCCTGGCGGGCGGTCGCGGCGGGTGGCGACGCACTCCAAACGTAGACAATCCGACGCGGAGTCCTCGGAGGAGGGCTACGGCGATCCAGGCGACACCTTGGTACGCCTGGATTCGCCGCTGACGTGGACCCCAGTTCGTACAGGGTCACAAATGGTGGAGGTGCTGGGAATCGAACCCAGGTCCGTCGGCTTCTAAGTGAGTCTTCTCCGAGCGCAGCTGATAGAGATTGTCGGGGGCAACACCGTCACCAGCACCGGTGTAGCCCCGTAGTCAACTGA
>JAJZSX010000137.1:0-3162 GCA_021849435.1 Actinomycetes bacterium
TTCCGATCTGGCGGCCGCGAGGATGCTGCCGACCACCATCGGGGTCCGAGAACCCGTCCTCGCGACCCAGCGTCCGGAGAAGAGCGACGCCGCCACCATGCCCGCCAGCAGCGGCACGAAGTCGAGCGCCAGCCGATAGGCGCCAACACCGACGACGACCTCGAGGTAGAGCGCCACGAAGAAGAAGATCGAGAAGATGGAGAAATACGTGGTGAAGGCCACGAAGTTCGCCCCGAGGAACGTTCGGCGACCGAAGTATCGGAGATTGATCATGGGGCTGCGGACTCGAGACTCCACGACGATGAAGGCGACAAACGATACGAGGCTGATCACGTAGAGCGTGATGATCGACGACGCGCCGTAGCCAATCGATTCGGCCCTGATCGTCGCGAAGGTGGCCGTCGCAAGCGCCGTCGTGCTGAGCGCGAAGCCCGCCGCGTCGAGCGGCGCGTGGATCTCGGGCGGGTTGTTGGGCAGCGCCACCAGCGCAATGACGAGTGCCACACCCCCGAAGAGGACGTTGGCCCAGAAGATCGCCCGCCACGACCAGAGTCCGACGAGGATTCCCCCAATGACCGGGCCCGCGGCCAGGGCCAGGCCCGAAACTGCCGCCCACGCGCCGAGGGCGCGGGCGCGGCGCTGGCGTTCGGGATAGATGTGACGGATCATCGAGAGGGTGCCGGGCTCAGAGCCCGCCGCGCCGATGCCCATGACGATCCGACCGACGATCAGGATCGTCGGATCCTTCGCGATCGCGCTGATGACTGAACCGGTAATGAAGATACCAACGCCCACCAGCATCACCGGCTTTCGCCCGATCAGGTCGCCGAGCGAGCCGCTGACCAGCATGAGGCTCGCGAACGCCAGTGCGTAAGCGCCCACGACCCACTGCAATTGAGGAACGCCCGCGTGCAGTTCGGACTGGACGTTCGTGAGCACGGGGCTGACGACCGTGTTGTCGAGGAAGGTGAGGAACAGCACCGACATCAACGCGACGAAACTCAGGTGCGAGAGTGCCGAGGTCAAGGGTGCGCGCGCCGACACGATCGACGAGCCATCGGTCATTACGACTGGATCATCGCCCCACGCCACGCCGACCTCCCCGAGCAGGCGCGTCGGTCACCGCACCACTGTCGCGTCGTTGCACCACCCACGGCCCGCCCACTAGCCAGCCGCTGGCTTCAGGAAGGTGATCCGCGCCGATGCCGTGTCCTTGCCATACATGTTGCCCGCGCTCACCGCGCACGCGTTGAGGTTCTTCACCGTCGTGCCGCACCGTCCGGAGCCGATCTTGCCGGTCTTCACCTTGAACTTCGTCACCGGCAGCAGTCCCTTGACCGTGACCCGGGCGGACACCACACGCGCGATGTCGCACTGGGAGCCACCCTTGGCGATCGCGAGGCACTCGACGATGAAGATGAGGTCCTTGGGCTTGAATCCGGCGCCGCGGACCGTCACGACCTCACCGTTGTGCAGACGGACCGACGGGGTGACCACGATGTGCGGTTGGGCAGCGGCTGCGCTCACGGCGCCGCCACCGATGTACGACGCCAGGAGCAAGGCACACCCCACTGCCCCACGGGCGATGACTGCGCTGCGCACAACACCTCCTCTCGAGGCGGGCGACTGGTCGCGATCGCGACATCCGTACCACTGATTCGAACGAAGCCGCCCGTCTCTACGCCCATGGTAGCGAGCAACTCCCGCGATACACCGCCTTCAATCAGGTACGAGAGCGCGGGCCTGCTTCCATGCCGTTCGGAGTAGTGAATTTACGACTCCAACGCGTTGTGAATTTTCTTCAACCACCGATTCGGGCACTACAATCTGCCGAGGCCAGATTGAGACGATCGTCTCGCGGCAAGGACGGGTCACATGAACGAGACCGCCCTCCCCATGTCAAAGCGCCTGCCGTGGTTAATCCAGGGAGGTATGGGCATTGCCGTGTCGGACTGGCGCCTGGCTCGCAGTGTCTCGACAGCCGGCCAGCTCGGAGTCGTCTCGGGCACCGCGATCGACGCGGTCTTCGCCCGGCGACTGCAGAAGTTCGGTGTCGATGACGCGCTTCGCTCAGTGCTCGACCGGTTTCCGATTCGCTCGATCGTCGACGACGTCGTGCGTCAATTCACGACGGTGCGCCGACGCGCGAACACGCCGTACCAGAACCTACTCATGCTCACGCATCGGTCCAAACGGCGTTCGACGGATCTACTCGTCTTGGCCGCCTTCGCCGAGGTTGCCATGGCCAAAGCGGGACACTCGGGCATCGTGGGCATCAATCTCCTAACCAAGGTCCAAATCCCGACAGTGGCGCTGCTCTGTGGCGCGATGTTGGCCGGCGTCGACTACGTCTTGATGGGCGCTGGCGTACCCACCCATATTCCCGGCGTGCTCGAGCGCCTACGTCACGGTCAGAGCGTGGAGACCAAGTTGACCTTGGCCAATGCGACCACCGATGAGTCGCCGACGCTGCACTTTGACCCCGCACCGTACCTCGACGGTTCGCCCGAACTAGACCGCCCGAAGTTCATCGGGATTATCTCGTCCAACGTCTTGGCCAACGCGCTGGTCAAGCGCAGCGAGGGCCCGGTTGACGGCTTCGTCGTCGAACGGCCGGTCGCCGGGGGACACAACGCTCCCCCGCGAGGTCCGCTGACCCTGGACGCCGATGAGTCACCGATCTATGGCCCGCGCGACGAGGTCGACTTCGACGCGCTGGCCAGTCTCGGCCGTCCGTTCTGGATCGGCGGGGGCATCACGAACGCCGAGCACGTGCGAGCCGCTCGCCAACTCGGCGCCACCGGTGTACAAGTCGGCACGCTGTTCGCCTACTGCGACGAATCGGGCATGGACGAGCCGCTACGCGCCCAAGTGATCAAGAGCGTCGAAGCCGGCGACGTCGACGTGCGCACTTCTATTCGCGCATCCTCGACTGGCTACCCCTTCAAGGTCGTCAGCGTCGACGGGACGATCTCAGAGCGAGACGTCTACGAGCGCCGAGAGCGACGGTGCGACCTCGGCTATCTGCGCGAAGCCTTCCTCGCCAATGACGGCTCCATCGGGTACCGATGCGCGGCTGAGCCGGTCAAGGCCTACGTGCGAAAGGGCGGCGAGGTCGAGCCGACCATCGATTCCACCTGCCTGTGCAATGGGCTCATGGCG
>JAJZSX010000137.1:3172-6642 GCA_021849435.1 Actinomycetes bacterium
CCGATCTGTGACGAGCGGCGACTGTCTGAACGAGATACGCACTCTCCTCAACGGACGCTCGACCTACTACGCCGCCGACGTGATCGAACACCTTCGCGTCGGACTCGACGACGTCTCGTCCGCGCTCGCCTAACGTCGCTGCAGCGAGCCCGGCCGGCGCCAGCCGTCGGCCACCGATCGAACGGACACGGTGCTGATCGTCGACCCGGGCACGGGCCAACCGTAACTGGCACGTAGTGCGAATCACAGGCGCCGTCGCGAAACACCACTCGTCGCGACGGGTGCGCTGCGTGCAGGGAGCGGGATCTTGTTGATCTCCCAAGCACTCCTGCTCTTTAGGTGGCACTCGTTACTCGAGCTGTCGCTGCAGTCCGCCCTCAGCGCAAAGCGGACCTGCCACCCATTCGTTCGAATCTCGGGTATGACGTCGAGCACCACACTCGCAACTTCCCCAGACGCAAAGTGGGCACTTCTCTGTCAGCGTGCGGCAGACTTCACTCGGTGGCCCGCAAGAAATACACAATCGGTCGGCTCGAGGCTGAGACCTGGGAGGCATTCGCCGACCTCGTTGAGCGCAACAACGGCATCTACGGAGGCTGCTGGTGCGCCCCCAATCACGTTGAGTACCGGCGTGGCGTCACTGATCCTCGCACGTTGAAAGAGCAGCTGGTACGCAGCGGCCAGGCGCACGCGGCGATGGTCTTCGACGAGGAAGGCAACGCACAGGGCTGGTGCCAGTATGGCAACTCGGACTCGTTGGATCTCAAGCATTTACGCGAGTACCGCAAGGATCAGCCTCCTCCTGCCAAGTGGAGAATTGCTTGCATCTTCGTTGACAGGCGTCACCGCGGCGATGGAATCGCGCGGGCTGCCCTCAAGGGGGCTCTGTCCCAAATCGCCGACGCTGGCGGCGGACGTGTCGAGGCAATTTCTGAGACCACGGCGGGCAGAGCGGCGCAGGATCGCTTTCTCTTCAGCGGTACGGTCGAATTATTCGAGGAACTCGGATTCGCGCGCGTTCGTCAGGTCGGCATGCACGCCTGGATTGTGAATCGCACTGTGGGACCAAAGGCGCAGCCAACAGTCGGTAGTAAGCGCTCGTCGAGCGAGGCCACCTGAGTCAATTGCACACGGCCTTCGGACCTCACAAAGGGGTTTGCCCCGGCGGCTAGTCGGACCGAACAACTCCGTGAGGAGTGTGACATGAGTGGACTCACTAGCACTCACTCTGTCGCAACGGTGACGTTGCGGTCTCGGCAACAGGGGTGGACCTTAAGGGACACAACAAGAACCGCAATGTCATGTTGATCTAACTGCTGGACGAAGCCAGGTTGGTCAACTCGCGTTGCTAACAGTGTGGAATGCCACCGCGACGTTTACCATATGTGTTACCATATGCCACATGGGAAGACGTGAAGTACTTGTGCAGATGGATGACGACCTGGTCTCACGACTCGATCACTTAGCGGCCAAGAAGGGAACTAACCGTTCTGAACTCATCCGACGTGGCGCCATAGCTGTCTTAGATGCTGAAGACCTCCGTCAGGCGGATCTTCAACTTCAAGCTGCGTACCGACGTACGCCACAGGATCCGGCCATCGTCGCATCCGCCGCTCGACTAGCGGCGGAGACCTCTCCAGAATGGTAATCCGGGGCGATGTGGTGTGGGCCGATCTGGGCTTTCCCGCCGGACGTCGCCCAGTCTGTGTGTTAACGCGTGACGCGGCTATTGGCGTGCTGTCTTCCGTAACTTGCGCCCCCATCACTCGAACCGTTCGTGGGATTCGCTCCGAGATCGAAGTGGGGACTGACGAAGGGCTGCCTGAAGTCAGCGTCATCAATTGCGACAACGTTGTAACGATACCCAAGTCCGCCCTTACGGAGAAACCAGTCGGGCACCTCAACGATGAAAAACGCTCGTCGCTCGATCGAGCGCTGCGCTACGCACTCGACATTCAGTACTGAGTCGGCGCTGCTTCACCCTCGAGCACGACTTTTTCGCATCCAACCGAAGGCGACATCCACGCGACAGTTAGCGGATCTTCTTCAGCGGACCTTGAGTCACACAATACGAACCGGTACCCTTGGCCAGACCCCAAGAGCACTGCCAGTGAACACGCGGGACACGACGTCCGACGCCGAAGGGATCATGTTGACTCAAAGAGCCCGAGCGGCGACCGTCGGGTTTCAAACGAAAGTCGCGTACCTTAGAAGCAATATAAGTACATATTTGTACTATAATTATTACATGGTAAGTGGAGACCTGATCAAAGAGGCTCGATTGCGGGCTGGCCTGACCCAAAGCGAACTGGGCGCACGACTCGGCAAATCTCAGTCGGTGATCGCCCGCTGGGAACGTGGCGATGTGGCGCCCAGTTTCGAGACCGTGCGCGAGGTGGTGCGCGCGTGTGGCTTGGACCTCACGTTCTTCATCTCCAAATTCGACGACTCGAACGTGACGATTATCGACCAGAACCTTCAAATGACTCCGGCCGAGCGTTTCGCCGATCTCATGGCGCGCATTCGATTCCACGATCGCCGTGCGCAACAAACCACGAGCCACCATGGCTGAATTGGTTCCCTATCGCCCAGATGAAATCCTTGAAGTGCTCGAACGTCACAAAGTTCTCTACGTCGTCATCGGCGGGCTCGCTGCCGAACTGCGTGGATCTCCCTACGTCACTCGTGATGTCGACGTCACGCCCGCACGCACCCGAGAGAACTTCACCAGACTTGCGGCTGCTCTGAAAGAACTCGATGCCAAGCTTCGGATTCCCGACATGGAAGAACCGCGAGCAATACCGCTGGATGAACGAACATTCGGGCAAGGAACTACTTGGACCTTCGTGACCAAGCATGGCTATCTAGACATCGCTCTCCTTCCTGACGACACCCAATGCTACGACGACTTGAGACGATCAGCCACTCGCGAGCAGATAACCGACAGCGCGACCATCGTGGTCGCAGCGCTGGCCGACGTCATTCGTTCCAAAGAAGCAGCCGGTCGCGAAAAAGATCGCGCGATTCTCCCAATACTCCGCCAAGTCCTTGAACGCTCACGCCAGAAGGACCGAGACGATCGTGGGATGGAACGCTGACACGTTCGCCACTCGCACCACCGCTCATCGGGGCCGCCACGAAGAGCCGAACGAGAAGATGGAACTGGCCGACATCACGCGTGCGTCACCCGAGGAACTCGCGACACTGCGAAGCCGGGTGAACAAACCATCACCGAAGGCTCACTCGCCGTGGTCAATTCGCTCCTGGGGGCCCTCATAGATGAAATTTTCTGGGGATAGCCGCCACGCCATTCAGCCCGTCGTCCGCGTGCCTATTGCGGGTGACACCGTGGTGGACGGTGCGGTTCGCGCACCGTCCCGGTCGGTGGGCGCTACAGGACTCGAACCTGTGACCTCAGCCGTGTGAAGGCTGCGCTCTAACCAACTGAGCTAAGCGCCCGGACGCTCCAT
>JAJZSX010000138.1 GCA_021849435.1 Actinomycetes bacterium
GACGGACTGGTGCACGCGATTGGCTACGCGCCCGCGTCGTGCTTGGGCTCGGGGATGCTGGTCGCGCCCTTTTCCGACGTGGCAACCGCCATGCAGATCTCGACCTACTCGCTGGCGGCCCTGGTTGGCGCGTTCCGGCCCCTCCTCGCCAAATCCACCGCGACCGGTGGCGCGTCGGTAATCGCGCTCGACTTCGACGGCACCCGGGCCTATCCCATGTATGACTGGATGGGCGTAATGAAGGCCGGCCTCGAGTCGCTCGGGCGCTACCTGGCTCGCGAGGTGGGCCCGGACCGTATTCGAGTAAATATGCTCGCTGCCGGACCGATTCGCACCATGGCGGCCAAATCGATTCCGGGGTTCTCGCTCTTCGAAGACACGTGGGCCGATCGCGCTCCCCTGGGCTGGGACGTGCACGACTCGAGCGCCGTCGCCGACACGGCGATCGCCATGCTCTCGCCGCTGCTGCGCGGCACGTCAGCCTCGATCATCCACGTCGACGGCGGCGCCCACTCGATGGGTTGACCGGCCTCGAGTCTGACGCGAGGCTCGTAGGCCAGCTACAGGCGGATCTCAAAGAGTGGAAGCTCGCGTTTCGTCGAGGACGTCGACGTGCCCGTCGGCACCGCGCCTTCTCGCTCGTAGAACGCCGCCGCGAAGGGATCTGACTCGACGAGCAGGACCGACCAGCCCCGACGGCGCGCTTCGCGACACGCGTCGGCGAGCAATACCGTCCGACGCCGCGGCGCAGGTGCGCGGGCGCCACAAAGAGCAGGCCGAGCTCGGCGTCGCGCTCCCCCGGTTCTTTTAACGCGTAGAAGCCCATCGCGGTGTCGAACTCGTCGACCGCGACGTTGACCAAGCCACGCTCGACGTGCTCGTCGCGCACGACGAGTTCGACACGACAGCGCTCCATGAAGGCCTCGTCGTATCCCCACGTGGCCTTCGAAGCGACGGCCAACGCACTCAGCGAGTCAGTCTCATCGGAACGAGCCGGGCGGATCTTCATCGCCTCATCGTAGGATCACCTCGCGCCGCTCGGCGACAGCGGTCCGCGAGTTCGCCGACCCGCCTCACAGAGTCAACGGTCTTGGTGGGCGAATTGCGTCTCGTAGAGGTCGCGATAGAGCCCGCCCGCGGCGAGAAGATCGGCGTGGGTGCCGCGCTGGACGATCGTGCCCTCGTTGACCACCAGGATCTGGTCAGCGTTGCGAATCGTTGAAAGCCGGTGAGCGATCACGAGCGACGTGCGAGCGCTCATCGTCTCGTCGAGAGCGCGTTGGACCGCGGCCTCGCTCTCGGCGTCGAGGTGGGCGGTCGCCTCGTCGAGCACCACGAGACGCGGAGACTTGAGCAGCAGTCGCGCGAGCGCCACACGCTGCTTCTCGCCACCGGAGAGCCGGTATCCACGCTCTCCCACCACCGTCTCGAGCCCCTGGGGCAGGCTCACCACCAGGTTCCAGATCTGGGCCGCGCGCAACGCGTTTTCGAGTTCGGCGTTGCTGGCGCCGGGACGGGCGAAGACCAGATTGGCGCGCAAGGTGTCGTGGAAGAGATGAGCGTCCTGGGTCACGACACCTACGGCCGCGCGCAGCGAGGCGGTGGAGAGCTCGCGCACGTCGATGCCGTTGAGGCGAACTGCCCCCTCGTCGACGTCGTAGAGACGCGAGACCAGCAGGGAGATCGTGGTCTTGCCAGCGCCCGAGGGCCCCACCAGCGCCGTCATCGTGCCCGGGGCCACGCGAAAGCTCACGTCGTGCAGCACGGGGGTGCGCGGGGTGTCCTCGAGCACCGCGACAGCCTCAAGCGAGGCCAGCGACACGTCCTCGGCGCCGGGGTAGGAGAAGGAAACGCTCTCAAAGCGCAGCTCGACCGGTTCGTCGGCGAGCTCGATGGCGTTCTCGCTCTCGCGAATCATGGGCTCTAAGTCGAGCACCTCGAAGAGGCGCTCGAAGGAGACCATCGCCGACATGTAGTCGATGTTGAGATTCGACAGCTGGGTGAGCGGCCCGTAGAGGCGGGTGAGATAGGCCGTCAGGGCCACCACGGTGCCCACGGTCATCGTTCCGCGCAGGGCCGCCAGGCCGCCGAATCCGTAGGCGAACGCCGTGGCGAGTGACGCCGTCAGAGACAGCGCAACCAGAAAGAACCGCTGGTAAGTCGCCTGGCGCACCCCCATATCGCGTACCTCGCCAGCGCGGCTCTCGAAGGTCGCGAGCTCGTCGTGGGAACGCCCGAAGAGCTTGACGACGAGCGCGCCAGCAACGTTGAAGCGCTCGCTCATGACCATGTTCATCTCGGCGTTGAGCTCCATGCCGCGCTGAAAGAGGCCGCCCAGGCGCCGGCCCACGTAGCGCGCGGGCAGCAAGAAAGCGGGCACCAGCACGAGCGACACCAAAGTGATGGGCCAGGAGAGGATGAACATCGTCACCAGGATGATCGTGACGAGCACGAAGTTGCCCACCACGTTGGAGAACAGGTCGGTGAAGGCCTGCTGGGCGCCGATCACGTCGTTGTTGAGCCGGCTGATCAGTGCGCCGGTCTGGGTGCGCGAGAAGAAGGCGATCGGCATCTCCTGGATGTGCGCGTAGACCCGCGAGCGCAGGTCGTAGATCAGTCCCTCGCCGATCACGGCCGAGATGCGCCGCTCGAAGAGCGACAGCACCGCGTCGACGATCGCGAGGGTGGCGGTGAGCAGCGACAGCCAGATGATCAATCCGCCGTCTTGGTGACGCTTCGCACTGATGATGTTGATGATCTCGCGCAGCACCAGGGGCGCCACCGAGGAGACGACGGCGTCGACGACGACCGCGGCGAGGAAGACCGCGAGGATCCCGCGGTAGGGCCGGGCGAACGCGATGATCCGCGGGAGGGTGCCCTTCTTCAGTTCGTGTGCGAGCAGCGAGCGGTCGCGCTGCATGGAGCGCATGCCCCCGCGCACGGGGCCGCGCATGCCGTGCATGCTCACGACGGCCTCGTCACGCGCTCACGGCACTGACAATGATCAAGGCGCCCAGGGTCACCATCACGCAGCCGCCGATCGTGCGCAGCACGACCAGGCGCGTCGCCGAGCCCGAGAGCCACTCGCGCGCGGTGCCCGCGATGAAGCCCCATGTGCCGTCGCTGAAGAAAGCCATGATCGAAAAGATCACCCCGAAGATGAGCAGCTGGATGGTGACGTTGCCCTTGGTTCGGTCCACGAAGTGGGGAAAGACGGCCGCAAAGAAGACAAGGGACTTCGGGTTCAAGACGCCCACCGTGAAGCCCTGGCGCACGATCTGCAGCGCACGGGGCCGGCTGGCCTCACGCTGGGTCATGGCTTGGGCGTGCTCGCGACGATGCTTGAGAGCGTGATAGCCCAACCAGAGTAGGTAGCTCCCCCCCGCCAACTGCAAGGCGATAGAAAAGGCCAGCGAATGGGAAATGAGCGGGCCGAGGCCCAGGGCCACGACAACGGACAGGATCAGCGTGCCGATCGAGTTGCCGAGCACGGTCAGGACCGCGACGCTGCGCCCCCAGGCCACGCCGCGTGCCAGCGTGAACAAGACGCTCGGACCGGGCACCATGATGATCACGATCGAGGCGACGAAGAACGCGGTGAGCTGGTCGGTGCTGATCACGAGGTCCTCGCGAGTACCCACTCGAGTCCGCGCAGACTCGTGCCGATCGAAAACCCGATCGTCGCCGCGAAGAGAGCGGTGGCCACCCCCACCGTCCCGCCGAGCAGCCAGCCCACCACGAGGACGGCCACCTCCAGCGTGAGGCGCACGTAGACGACGCTCACCCCGAGGTGGCGATGCAAGCTCGTCATCAGCCCGTCGCGCGGACCCGGTCCGAGTCCCGTCGTCAGGTACAGCGCGCTGCCGATGCCGATCGCTCCCACCGCGGCCACGACGTAGACCGCGCGCACCCCCATCGGCGTCGGCGCAGGCACCGTGGCCACCGTCAGATCGAGAACGTAGGCGATCACGACCAGATTGGACAGGGTGCCAAAACCGGGTCGCTCACGCAACGGAAACCACATCAGCAGTACCACTGCGCTGATACCGGCGGTCGCCCATCCGAGGGAAACATGCAGGTGCGCAGCGATCCCCTGGGCGAAAACCGTCCAAGGCGTCGCCCCGAGACGTGAACGCACGAGCAGGCCCTCACCGATGCCGAACAACACGAGTCCCGCGTAGAGGGGCGCAAGCATCCGCGGACGCACGCCCCACGTCGAGGTCGCTCGCCACGGCGTCGCTGGAATGCGGTGGCTCAGCTTCATAACCCGTCACGCTACCGGTCGTCGTGTGTCGCCCTCACGCGTGCTTCAGCACCCGCGACGGCGGCCACCACGAGTAGCTGCTGCGAGATCCCCAGGGCCCGGTCGAGACCGTGGGCGAAGGCGCGATGGGCGGCCTTAACCACCTGGTCGATGATGGACTTGACCGCCGTGCTCGAGTTCGCACCGTAGGCGCTCGCCTGGCCCAAGAGCGTACCGGTGGTCAGGGCGGTGATGATCTGAGCGCAAAACGACGCCGGTACGCCAATCGCAATGAAGATCGCGCCGGCCAAGATGGCCACGGCGTAGAGGTCAATCGCTAGACTCACCTTGTACCCGTGTGTCTCACCGGCGATCGTGGCGTAGGTAGCCGCGGCGAGCGACAACGAACTGCCGATAAAGCCGCCAGACTCCACCGCCGAGCACTGCGTGCTCACGCTCTCGGGCGGAAGGATGTGCTGCGCTTCGGCCGCGGCGCCCGAGATCAGATTGAACCAGAAGACCGTCCAGGACCATATGTCCACCAGCAAGTCGCCCCGCACGGGACCCAGCGCCAGACGCGCGGGCCGGGAGGCGTAATACCGAGTCGTCACGAATACGGCACCGCACTTGCGCGAGCGCCTAGAACTCGTCGAGAACCAGCTCGCCACTTAGACCCTCATCGAGGATCCGGGTCTCGGCGAACGTGGCCAGGCGCTCACGGCGCGCCGCTGAGCGCAACAGGGTCACGGTCACCACAAGCCCGGCACCCGCAAGCAGGGCCCCGACCGCGAAGGTGACGTGGTACCCGGCGACCGACGATGCCGCCACGCTCTGGCCCAGGGCCAGGTGCGCCGAGGTCGTGCTGGCAGCGAGGGTACCGAGTACCGCGAGAGCCGTCGACGAAGCCAGCCACATCGAGACATTGACAATGCCCGAGGCGAGCCCGGCATCCTCGTGCGGCACGTCGGCCATCGCGATGGTCAGCAGCGGCACCGCAGAGACGCTCATGCCCAGACCCAGGAGGAGAAACGCCGGCAGCAACGCTGTGAAATATGACGAGTGCACGCCCGAACGCGAGAGTAAGACCAGGCCCGCGGTTACGGCCGTCAGCCCCGGCACCAGCAGTCGCATCGCGCCGAATCGCACGAGCAGTCGGCTGGTGGCACCTAGGGACATCGCGGCCATGGACAGCGACATTGGAAGGAATGCGAGTCCGGTGGCGAGCGGCCCGAAGCCGAGGACCCGCTCGAGATAGAGCGCGCCGAAGAAGAACACGGCATACATGGCCGAGAATGTCATCCCGCGCACCACGCTCGAGACGCTCAGGCTGCGCAATCGAAAGATCCGCAGTGGAACAATGGGTCGCGCGACGCTCGACTCGACGAGAATGAAGAGGCACGCGAGCACCGCCGACGCGCCTAGGGCGCCCAAGGTGCGCGGGGAGATCCACCCGTATGCCGAGGCCTTCACGATGCCGTAGATGCCGATCAGCAGCGACGAGGTCAGCAGGACCGAGCCGGTCACGTCGAGGCCGTGGCCTACGCCCAGCCCTTCGTTCTCTCGAATCAGAAACCATCCCAAAACCAGAGTGGCCAGACCGATCGGCACGTTGATCAAGAAGATCCAGTGCCAGTTCACGCTCTGGGTGAGAAATCCGCCCACCAGGAGCCCGAGCGACCCGCCGCCCACGGCGACGAACATGTACGCGCTCATCGCCTTGGCGCGTTCGGCCGCGCCCGTGAAGTCGGTGACGATGATCGCCACGATCACCGACGTTGAGACGGCGCCGCCGATGCCCTGGACGAAGCGCGCGGCGATCAGCGCGGCCTGGCTGGTAGCGAGGGCGCAGAAGAAGGACGCCGCACTAAAGAGGGCGACACCAGCGAGGAAGACCTTCTTGCGACCAAACAGATCCCCGAGGCGACCGGCGAGCATCAGGACGCTGCCAAAGGCGATGAGATAGGCGTCAACGACCCAGGTCAGCCCCGAGGCAGAGAAGTGCAGGTCGCGCTGGATCGAAGGCAGGGCGACGTTGACGATGGAGCCGTCGAGAGAATTCATGAGCATCGCGAGACAGACGACGATGAGCGCGATCCAGCGACGACGGTCTGAAACACCTGATTGCACGGTGGAAATAGGTGGCATGGTTGCGCAGTCCTTTCGAGGATGGTGACTAGCACTTACACTCCGATGCAGGATCATCTGGTAGGCCTTATAATCATGATAGCATGAATATCTCTACTTCACTACCATTGGTTCCGATGGATGAAAATTCGTCCACTGGACCGATCCTCCTGTTGACCCAGCTCTCTCGGCTGGTGAGTCGGCGCTCGACTCCCGAGCTGCTCGGCCAGACGCTCAAAGAGCTGGC
>JAJZSX010000139.1 GCA_021849435.1 Actinomycetes bacterium
CGTCGGAGTACTTGGTGAAGCGCTCGAGCGCGACCGAACGCGCCGGCATGTTCACGCCGAGGGCCAGGGTCTCGGTCGCGAAGACCACCGCAAGAAGGTTGTGCTCGAAGCATTTCTCCACGATCTCGCGAAACGCTGGCACCATGCCAGCGTGGTGGGCCGCCAGTCCTCGCACCAGGCTGTCGAGGAAGTCGGGGAAGTCCAGGGCGGCGAGATCGTCATCGGAGAAGTCCGCAAGACGCTCTTCCGCGATCTTCGTGATGATGCGCTTCTCCTCGCCCGAGGTGAAGTTGAGTCCGTCGCGCCGGCACTGGTGAACGGCGTCGTCGCAGGCAGCGCGCGAGAAGATGAAGACGATCACCGGCAACAAGTCCTCGTGCTCGAGGGCGCGCAGCAACTCCGAGCGTCGCGGCGCTCGAAATGGCGCAGGCGGCGAGGAGGAGCGAGAGTTCTTCCACTGTGGCCCGCGGCGGAACTTGCGCGTCGCCTTCATCAGGTTGTCGATGCGTCGGGCCTCATCTGATGGTCGGTCGCCGTCGAGCAAGTCGACGATCTCGGTGTCAGTCTGACCACGACGCACCACGGCGACGTGATTATGCAAAGTGATGGGGCGTTCGCGCTCGATTACGACCGCCGTCTCGCCGCGCACCGATTCGAACCACTCCCCCAGGAAGTCCGCGTTGCCCACCGTCGCTGACAGGGCGACGAACTGCACGCTCTCACCCGTGAGAATCAGCACCTCTTCCCAGACGCCGCCGCGAAACGGGTCCTGGAGGTAGTGGACCTCGTCGAGGATGACGAGGCCGAGCTGGGTGAGGTGGGCGGCCTCGGCGAGGAGCATATTGCGCAGGACCTCGGTCGTCATCACGACGATCTCAGCGTCGCGGTTGATCGAGGTGTCACCCGTCAGCAGCCCGACCCTCGAGCCGCCGTAGAGGCGCGAGAGCTCTCCGTACTTCTGATTCGAGAGGGCCTTTAGCGGCGTCGTGTAGAACGCTCGACGTCCGCGAGCGATGGACCGACCAATCGCGTAATTGGCCACGAGCGTCTTGCCGGATCCCGTGGGAGCGCTCACGAGGACGTTGACCCCCCGATCGACGGCGTCGAGCGCCTCAATCTGGAAGTCGTCGAGTCCAAACCCAAGGGTGTGGGTGAATTCGTGGCGGTAGGTCGTCACTTCTTGAACAACTTGCCGACGCCGATCGCGAGGAAGTAGAAGACCGTGAGTGGGGTGGCGAGCGCGAGCATCGACAAGGGATCGCCGCTCGGGGTGAAGACGGCCGAGGCGACGGTGATCGCGATCAACGCGTAGCGCCAGGAATGCAGGAGTTGGTTCGGCGAGACGATGCCCGCGAGCTCAAGGGCGACGAGCACCACGGGAAACTCGAAGGTGATGCCGAAGATGAACATCATCATCAAAAACAGGCCCAGATATTGGTTTGGGTTGTAGTCAGCGACCAGGCTGTGTCCGCCGATCGACTGCAAGAAGGCGATGGCGTGACCGAAGCTGAAGTAGGCGACCGCGACGCCGCCGGAAAAGAAGAGGATGGACGCGCTGACAAAGGGCACCGCGTATCGCCGCTCCTTGGCCTTCAATCCCGGCGTGATAAAGCGCCAGACGTGCCAGAACACGAAGGGCGAGGCGAAGAGCATTCCACCAAAGAAGGCGATCTTGACGCGAAGAGTCAGGCCGTCGAGCGGATTCGTGACGAGGAAGGTGCAGTGGCGCGGCAGCGCCCGGCAGTACGGATCCTGGAGGAAGCGAAGGATCTCGGGATAGACCATGAAGGACACCACGCCGGCGACCAAGACGGCGACGGCGCTCTGGAGGAATCGACGCCGCGCCTCGGCCAGGTGCTCGGCCAGCGTCATGCCGGTGGCGGCCTTGCGGAAGTTGGACACGAGCGCCTAGTTGAGAGACGGATCGGGCGACGGCGGAAGGTCGCGCGGAGGCGGGGGCACGTGGTGCGTGGAATTGAACAGCGGTCCCTTCCAGGACTCGTCGGGTGCCACCTCGTCCTCAGTGGGCGGGGGCGCGTCGGACGCGCTGCTGCGCAGATCGGCGCGGTCGGCGAGCTCGTTGAGGAGGTTGACCGGGCTGCGCGCCAGGCGCGCGAGGTCTCCCGCGCTCGGCAGATCCGGGATCACCTCGCGGACCTCGGATTCGACGCGCTCTTGGATCCGCTTGAGCGCCCGCCAGCTGGCGCCGAGCTTGTGGGCCACCTCGGGCAGCTTGTCCGGGCCTAGGAGGATCATCACGACTGCGACGATGACCAGGATCTTGATCGGACTCAGAGAGAACACGGGTCCATTGTAGGGGTGGGGCCCCCGAGATCCCTAAATGAATCCGAAGCGGTTGAGCGGCCAGATACGCAGGAAAACCTTGCCGATGAGATCTTTGCGCGGCACCGTACCCCACATCCGGCTGTCGCAGGAATTCGGGTGGTTGTCACCCATCATGAAGTACGAGTTGGCGGGCACAGTCACGTTGCCGATGGCCTGGCCGAGGGGCTCGTAGTGAGTCCAGGTCTCATGGAGTGGCGAACCGTTCACGTAGATGGTGTTGCCCTTGGAAGTCAGGTGGTCTCCCGGCAGGCCAATGACCCTCTTGACGAGGTCGGTGACCGGGTCACCGCAGTGCTCAGCCGGGGGTGCCTTGAAGACGACGATGTCGCCCCGATGGATCGTCCCAAATTCCACGCTCAACTTCGAGACGATGATGCGGTCACCGATCTGCAGCGTTGGCTCCATCGAGCCCGAGGGGATGAAGAACGTCTGGATGACGAACGTGCGCATGAGAAACGACACGCCCAGTGCAACCAGGACAATGATGAGCCACTCGACGAGTAGGTGCTTCTTACGCCGCTTCAATGGCGCGGGGGCTGCCACTTCGTCGGGCTCCTCCGGGGACGCGTCGGTGGAAGGCTCAACGATATCGGACACACATCAAGGCTAGTCGCGCCGCTCGTGGCGATCCCGTCGCTCTAGAGAGTCAAGTAGGCGCTGGAATCGCTCGTCGTGATTCTTGAAGGGATCCTTTAAGAGCACGGTGCGCTGCATCTCGTCGTTAAGCTTCAAGTGCACCCAGTCCACGGTGTAGTCCCGGCGCCACTCCTTGGCGGCACGGATGAAGGATCCGCGTAGGTGGGCTCGTGTGGTGGTGGGCGCGGTGACCGCGGCCTGGGCCACCTGCTCGTCGGTGACCATGCGGCGGAAGTGTCCCCGGGCCTGACGACGGTAGTAGAGGCCCCGCGTGAGGTTGGTGTCGTGATAGAGCAAGTCGATGAGGGCAACGCGCGCGTCGGAGAGCTCGACGCCCAGGCGCTCGCGCTCGCGCTCGATTATCTGCAGTTTCGCGATCCAGTCCACCCGATCGGCCAGTCCCATCGGGTCTGATCGGTACTGCTCGATTACCTCGCGCCACATGCGAACGGCCTCGATCTGATCGGGCGGAAGGCTACGACGCTGGGCGAAGAGCTCGGCGCGTTCGCAAAGGTCCTCTTGAATCTCTAGGGCGGTCATATCGCGCCCGCTTACCAACTTGATCGGCTCCTTACTCCAGAGGTCGTAGGAGATGTCACGCAGCGCGTTGATCGGCGAGGCGATGTTGAAGTCGCGCAAGACCGTCGTGCGATCCTCGATCATGGCGAGCACGACGGCCGCAGTACCGACCTTGAGGAACGTGGCGTACTCGTTCATGTTCGAGTCGCCGACGATGACGTGCAGACGCCGGTACTTCTCGGGATCGGCGTGGGGTTCGTCGCGGGTGTTGATGATGGGCCGACTGCGGGTGGTGGCAGACGAGATGGACTCCCAAATGTGCTCCGCGCGCTGACTCATGGAGTACGAGGTGCCGCGCGCATTGGTGACAACCTTGCCCGCCCCTGAAAATATTTGTCGGCTGATCAGGAAGGGAATAAACACTTGTTCGAGTCGCGAGAGGTCTTCGATTCGATCGATGCAGTAATTCTCGTGGCACCCGTAGGAGTTGCCCGAGGAGTCGGTGTTGTTCTTGAACAAGAAGATGTCCCCACGGATCCCCTCCTCGACGAGCTGTCCTTGGGCGTAGTCCACCAGTTCGCGCAGGATGGTCTCGCCGGCCTTGTCCTGGGCGATGAGGTCATTGAGCGTGTCGCACTCGGCTGTGGCGTATTCGGGATGGCTGCCGACATCGAGGTAGAGACGGCTGCCGTTTTCAAGAAAAACGTTGCTCGAACGTCCCCAGGCGACGACCTTGCGAAAGAGGAACCGAGAGACTTCGTCCGGGCTCAAGCGCCGTTGGCCCCGTAGCGAGAATGTGATGCCGTACTCGGTCTCGACTCCGAAGATCCGGCGTAGCATGGGGACCTACGCCCCGAGCATCTCGCTGATGGCGCCGACGTGGAGACGAACAAACGTGCGACGTGCTCCACGATCTTCGAGGACGCCTACTTCGAGCTCGTTGGCCGGGATCGACCGTTCGGGTCCGCCCAGCGCACTGACAGCGTGACGCAACGTCACGTCGAGGCTCGTGGGCTCGCTGAAGAGCGCCGCGTAACGCGCCTTGACGGCCTCGGCGTCGCCACCGAGTACCGCGAAGTGCGCCTCGTCGGAGATGGTGCCTTCGTAAGCGATCTGGTAGAGCTTCGTCTGGTGAAACTTGTTTCCCAGTTGGGCGACCAGGATCTCGACCTCGAGAGGCTTGGGACCCTCGCTGAACATGTCGCCGAGATGCTGGGCGTAGTAGTTAGCCAAGGCACGCGCGTCGACGTCATCGCGCGAGTAGGTGAATCCCGTTGAGTCCGCCCAGCGGATCCCGGCCTCACGAAGTCGGTCGAACTCGTTGTACTTGCCCACACCCGCGAAGGCGATCCGGTCGTAGACCTCTGAGATCTTGTTGAGTGAGGCCGATGTGTTCTCGGCGACCATCACGACACCGACGTCGTAGACGGAGGCCAGGATGGAACGGCCGCGCGCGATTCCCTTTTGGGCGAACGTCGCGCGATCTTTGATCAACTGCTCGGGAGCGACGTAGAAGAAGTTGCTCATCGCAGGGTGCCCCCAGGTACGCCACCGGTGCTCGTGCGCCGTTCGCTGATCGCGCGAAAGCGCTCGCCCACCTCATCGTTCGTAATTTCGCGATATCCACCGGCGTCGATCACGACCATCAAGGGAAAGAGCCCGCGCACGAAGTCCGGACCTCCGGTGCTCGGGTCGTTGTCCCCCGCCTCGTAGAGGGCCAGGGCTCCTAGTTCGAGCGCGGCCTCCATGTCGAGGTCGGCGCGATAGCCCAGCCGCAGCGCGCTCTCGGCGAAGGGGGACCCCGAACCGATCGTGGCGAAGTCGTGGCGCTCGTAGGCTCCCCCCGCGCCGTCGTACTCGAAGATTCGTCCCATCTGGTGGCTGGAGTCCCAGCCCGCCAGCAGGGGAATCACGATCAGTGGCGACGTGAGATTGTTGCGCTGGATGATCGGCGATAGGTAGTTGGCCTTGCCCTCGAGGCTCAGGGTCGAGTTGGTCATCTTCTCGTAGTGCTCGAAGGAGAGCTGGGCCATACGGATGAACTCCATGCCGCGCGCAGCCGTGCCCGAGATGGCGATCGCCGTGAACTGGTCTGCGGCCTCGATCTTTCGCACGTCGCGGCTCGCGATGTAGCTGCCCGTCGCTTGACGGTCACCGACCATTACGACGCCGCCCACGAAGCGCACAGCGATCACCGTTGTTGCGTGGGCCGAGAGCCCTTCGCCGGCGCCGGCGACATCCACCGGAAAGGCCACACCGGCAGCCTGGGAGAACTGGTAGAAGGAGGGACCGGGGTCCTGGGACGCGCTAAAGAGCGGTAGGCCCACGGCTACTGACCGCCCTTTTGGACGTAGTTGCGCACGAACTCCTCGGCGTTCTCTTCGAGGACCTCGTCAATCTCGTCCAGCAGGTCGTCGAGGTCGGCCTTCAACTGCTCTCCCTTGGTTGTGTCGACGCTCACCTCGGGCGCCTCCGCGGCGCTGCGGGTGGTGCGTTGCTTCTGAATTCTTTCCTGCTCAGTCATACAATCCGTTCTAGCCGTCAAGCGCTCTCAGTAGGTCGGCGGCGCTCGTACTCGTTTCTAGCAAGTTCTCGGTCAAATCTGCGGTACCCCGCAGGGGGTCCATCATGGGCACGCGCTGGAGCGGCCCGTCGCCCAGATCGAAGACGAGTGAGTCCCAGTTAGCGGCCACGATCTCGTCCGGAAAGCGCTCGACGCACCGGCCGCGAAAGAACGCCCGGGTGCTGCGCGGAGGGTTGTGGACGGCGTCGCGCACCGGCGCTCCCTGGAAGAGACGCCGTAGCCCCACGCGCGCCGAGAGGGACTTCTCGGGCCGCAAGTCGTGGTACTGCAGGTCGATTGCGCGCAGGCGCGCGTCGGTGTCCGACAGGTCGTGGCGCTCGCGATAGCCCTGCAGGACGCGTTGCTTGGCGGCCCAGTCCACCCGGTCGGCGACGCCCGAAGGGTCCGTACGTACGCCGTCGAGCATCTCACGCCACTGGGTGAGAATCTCGGCCACCTCGGTCTCGGTCGCCACGGCGGGCGCGCCCGTGGCGGCCACGTAGTCCTGGGCGAGGTGCCAGAGAGCGTCCTGGAAGTCCCAGGCGCT
>JAJZSX010000140.1 GCA_021849435.1 Actinomycetes bacterium
AGCGACAACGCAACCACCAACGGCACCTCGGTGCATCATCACGCTCGATGGCGTTTCAGTGGGAGTTGATGATCATCGAATGCGTCGCCCTACAAGTACTCGAAACTTGCCTCGTATCTAGGTGTGACTGGAAGGGCATGGTGGAGGCAGTGGGCACGGACCGACACTCGTGCCCATTCGATCCACCATCACGGTGCCGGCGAAGTCCACGCAAAGAGGCGATACTGCGAAGATCCCTATGAGCGCATCCACTGGCACGAACTCACCACGGCAGGCCCGCCGAGTCATCTTCGGGAGGGTGCGGGCCCTCCTTTGGACCGTGCTTGGTGTGGCGACCCTCTGGTCGGGCCAGTGGTGGGCGAGCCTCCTGTGCGTGGTCCTCCTCCTCAACGAACTCGCCATCTTGAAGTGGGGCGGGCGGGCCCGAATAGCCCGGGCCGGGGTCGAGCTTGGCGGGGTCGCGCTGTTCCTGCTGGTCACTGGAATCGTGTTGTTGACACGCCAGAGTTTCTTCCTCGGGCTCCTTTGCATCGTGGGAGGCTCGTGCATCGCCCTCGTCCTGGGAACGGTAGGCAGTGCTCTGAGGCGTCGGGGCTACTTTCACCACTCCGACTGAGTTGTCCCGCCGTCTCGTTCTCGGACCCGTCTCTCAACCGGTTGTGGCTCTCATCACACTCAGATGCGAGGCAAGTGCTGCGCCAGCGTGAATTCAGTGACGGAAAGCGTCATGAACCGCCGACCGTTGGGCAAGGTTTGGGCAATAGCGGGCAAGGAATGGGCGTGTAACACGGGACAATGGTGGTACGCGACGGACTGCAGTGGTCAGTCGAAAGCCCTTGCAATCATTGGGTTCTCGGGGAAAATCCTTGGAGCGGGCGACGGGAATCGAACCCGCGTTCTCAGCTTGGGAAGCTGATGTTCTGCCGCTGAACTACACCCGCGTGGAGTACATCGTACTGCGAGAGGGGCCGTCAACTGTCAACTGCGAGAAGGTGGCTGGGGTCATTGTTGGCGCAGAGTAACGTTTCCATCGATATGGTGCTCTCGGATCGGTCGATTAAAGAGGCGCTGGCCCAGGGCCGGATCGTCATCGATCCCCTGGGCGATGGCTGCATTCAGCCGTCGTCGGTCGATCTGCACGTGGACCAACTCTTTCGGGTGTTCCGCAACCACTCACAGCGCGTCATCGACGTGCGCGAGGCCCAGGAAGACCTCACTGAGTTGATCGACGTCGGTGAGACTGACCCGATGATTCTTCACCCGGGTGAGTTTTTGCTCGGCTCGACCATCGAGCGAGTCGCGCTGCCGGACGACCTCGTCGCGCGGCTCGAGGGCAAGAGTTCGCTCGGTCGCCTCGGCCTGCTGATCCACTCGACGGCGGGTTTTGTCGACGCGGGCTGGGACGGGCACCTCACGCTCGAACTCTCGAACGTGGCGAACCTGCCCATCACCTTGTATCCGGGCATGAAGATCGGCCAGATCAGTTTCTTCGAGATGACCACGCCGGCCGACCGCCCCTACGGGGCGGTCGGGCTGGGTTCGAAGTACCGCGGTCAGCGGGGGCCGACCGCGAGCCGGTATTGGGAGAACTTTCGGTCCAGTTGACCGCGATGGCTGACGCGACCCCGACGCGCCAACCGAGATGGAGGACGCAGTGCTAGCTCGAATCGTTATTGGCCTGGTGATCTCGCTGCTGGGGTTCGCGATCGCGGGGCGCCGGTTCTTCTGGCTCTCGCGACTGATCCGCACCGGCAAGGAAGCGCCGCGTCGGTGGAACGGGTTTCGCCGCGTCTCCGAGGCCGAGCTCGTCGAGGTCGCGGGTCAGCGCAAGCTGCTGCGCTGGACGATCCCGGGTCTCGCGCACTTCTTCACGATGTGGGGCTTTTTCGTCCTGCTCGCCACCATCATTGAGGCCTACGGCGCGCTCTTTAACCGTAACTTCCACATCCCGCTGATCGGACAGAGCAACTGGCTCGCCTTCGTCGAGGACTTCTTCGCGACCGCGGTGCTGGTGTCACTCATCGTCTTCACGATCATCCGGCTGGTGAACGCACCCTCGCGCAAGGACCGCGCGAGCCGCTTCTACGGCAGCCACCTCAAGGCCGCGTGGATCACCCTCACGATGATCGCCTTCGTGATCATCACGCTCGTCCTCTACCGCGCCGCCCAGATCAACACCGGGCACTTCCCCTTCCCGCGCACCGTCGGCGCGGTCTACCACCCGCCGCGGCTCAGCGGCTCAGCGGTGAGCGCCTTCAACGAGCAAATCGCCTCGCCGTGGGCCTTCGCCTCCCAGGTGGTCGCCCACTGGCTCGCGCCACTGGGCTACGGCGTGAACAGCTTCTTCGAGGCGTTCTTCGTGCTCGCGAACATCGCGGTGATCGCCGGGTTCCTGGTGTTCGTTTCTTACTCCAAGCACCTGCACATCTTCCTCGCGCCCATCAACATCGGCTTCTCGCGTCGGCCCCGCGCCCTGGGAGCGCTCGACAAGACCCCCGACATGGACATGGAGCACGTGACCGAGGACACGGTCTTCGGGGTGGGCAAGTTCGAGGACTTCACCTGGAAGCAGATGCTCGACTTCTCCACCTGCACCGAGTGCGGCCGCTGCCAGTCGGTCTGTCCGGCCTGGAACACGGGCAAGCCCCTCAGCCCGAAGCTCCTCATCATGGGGCTTCGCGACAACATGTTCCTCTCGGCCGACCGGCTGCTCTCGGGCGAGGCCGGCGACGCAGCGACCCTGGTGCCATCGGTCATCGACCCCGACGTCCTGTGGTCGTGCACGACGTGTGGCAGCTGTGTCGAGCAGTGCCCGGTGGACATCGAGCACGTGGACGCGATCATCGACATGCGCCGCTACGAGGTGCTGATGGAGTCGCGCTTCCCCTCGGAGGCGAGCCTGCTGCTTCGCAACATGGAGAACCAGGGCGACCCGTGGGGCCTCGGCTCCTCCAAGCGCACCGAATGGCTCGGCGCGCTCGACTTCGAGGTGCCGGTCTTCGATGGTGCGATCCCCGACGACGTGGAGTACCTCTACTGGGTGGGCTGTGCCGGCTCGCTCGACGAGCGCGGTCGCAAGCAGATCGAGTCGACGGCGCGCATGCTGCATCGCGCCGGGGTGACCTTCGGCATCCTCGGCGGGCGCGAGTCCTGCACCGGGGACCCGGCGCGGCGCATGGGCAACGAGTACCTCTTCCAGGAGATGGCCAAGGCCAACATCGCCACCCTCGACGAGGTCGGCGCGAAGAAGATCGTGGCGAGCTGCCCGCACTGCTTCAACACGCTGAAGAACGAGTACCCCAACCTCGGGGGCAACTACGAGGTGATCCACCACAGCGAGCTGCTCGCGCACCTGGTCTCTGCGGGCAAGCTCGTGCCGGGCGTCTCGTTCACCGGCACCGTCACCTACCACGACCCCTGCTACCTGGGCCGCCACAACCGGGTCTTTGACGAGCCGCGCACGATCCTTGACGCCATCCCCGGGCTCACCCAGGTCGAGATGGCCCGACACCGCGAGCGCGGCTTCTGCTGTGGCGCGGGCGGCGCGCGCATGTGGATGGAGGAGAACATCGGCAAGCGCGTCAACATGGAGCGCACCGAGGAGGCCCTCGGCACCGGGGCTGACGTCGTCTCCACGGCCTGCCCGTTCTGCATGATCATGATCGACGACGCCGTGAAGGCCCAGGGTCGCGGCGACGAGGTCGCCGTGCTCGACGTGAGCCAGGTCGTCGAGCGCTCACTCGCGCCGAGCGAGTAGCCGCGAGTTCACACCGCCGAAACACGACGCTAACGGAGTCGAAATCCGCGGTTGGAAGACTGACCTCATCGAACTGAGGTCAGCGTCGCCCTCTTAGAAGAGAAGGAGGGCGCGTGCTCGCAGTCACGAATATCCCGTATCCCAGCTGGCTCAATCCCGCTGACAACACCTGGCAGCTGGTGGCGGCCACGCTGGTCGGCCTGATGAGCCTGCCCGGGTTGGCCGTCCTCTATGGCGGGCTGGTGCGCAAGAAGTGGATCGTGAACACGATGCTCATGGTCTTCGTGGGCTTCTCGGCGACCCTCGTGGTGTGGATGCTCTGGGGCTACAACCTCGCCTTCGGGCCCCAGTCGCACTTCGGACCGACGGGCTCGTTCTGGAGCGGCTTCATCGGCCACTTCACCCCGCTCTCGACCGCCGGCGCCGAGCAGGGCCAGGCGGTGTCGGGGGCGAACACGCTGATCCCCTTCCACTTCCCGACCGCGACGCTCGCGTACTTCCAGTTCGTCTTCGCCGCCATCACGCCGCTGCTCTTCCTCGGGGCGCTGGTGGGCCGTCTGAAGTTCAAGGCCTGGCTGCTGATCGTGCCGCTGTGGATCACGCTGGTGTACTGCGTGAACGCGGCCCTGCTCTGGGGCGGGGGCTTCTTCGCCCAGAAGGGCGCCGTCGACTACTCGGGCGGCTACGTCATCCACCTGTCGGCTGGCGTCGCGGCCTTCGTGGGCGCGGCGATCATCGGTCCGCGCCGCTGGCAGGACCGTGAGAACGCGTTCCCGAGCAACCTCATGATGGTGGCGGTCGGGGCCGGGATCCTCTGGCTCGGCTGGAACGGCTTCAACGGCGGCGACCCCTTCTACGCCGGCGCCGACGCCGCGAGTGCGGTGCTGAACACCAACGTCGCCACGGCGGTCGGGGTGCTCACCTGGCTGCTGATGGACATGTTCTTCTCGCGCCAGAAGAAGCCGACCTTCCTCGGTGCACTCAACGGCATGCTCTGCGGGCTCGTCGCGATCACCCCGAGCGCGGGCTGGGTGAACGGCACGGGCGCGATCTTCGTCGGGCTCATCGCGGCGACCGTCGTCTGGTTCGCGTGGAACTTCCTCTCGCGGGTCCGGCCCTTCTCGAAGGTGGACGACGCGATGGGCGTGGTCTACACCCACGGCATCGCCGGACTCGTCGGGGGACTATTGGTGGGGATCCTCGCCGACCCCGGCATGGTCCAATACGGCGTCACCGGCGCGCACTTCAAGGGCATGGGTAGCTTCTCGGTGGGCGGATGGTTCTACACCCACTCCTTCCACCAGCTCTGGGAGCAGTTCCTCGCGGCGCTGTGGATCATCGGCTGGACGGCGGTGGGCACGACGATCGTGTTCACGGTCGTGAAGTACCTCGTGGGCGGCCTGCGCGAGACCGACGAGGTACTGTCCGTTGGTGACGTCGCAATTCACGAGGAAGAGGCGTTCCCCGAGCCGACCTTCGGTGAGCCACTGATGACCCCGAGCCACATCCACCCCGACAACGTCTAAGGAGCAACCGTGAAACTAGTAACCGCAGTCGTGAAGCCCTTCAAGCTCGATGAGGTGAAGGTCGCCCTGACCGCCATCGGCGTCTCGGGCATGACGGTCTCCCAGGTGCGCGGCTTCGGCCGCCAGGGCGGGCACATCGAGATCTACCGGGGCAAGGAGTACGAGTTCGACTTCGTGGACAAGATCCGCATCGAGGTCGCCTGCACCGACGAGCAGGTCGACGAGGTGCTCGACGCCATCGTCTCGGCCGCGCGCACCGGCTCGGTGGGCGACGGCAAGGCCTGGGTCACCGACGTCGAACGCGTGGTGCGGGTGCGCACCAACGAGCGCGGACCGGAGGCCCTGTAGGTCAGCCGGCTTGTCTCGCCACGGCCTCGGCCGCCGCTGCGGCGGCGGCCGGGTCGCCGAGGTAGGTGGCGTCGATCACCGCGAGTTCGTGGTCGAGCTTGATCCGGTAGGGGATGCCGGTGGGGACCTCGAGCTCGGTGATCTCGTCCTCGCCGATTCCCTGGATCATCATGCGAAGTGCCCGGATGGAGTTGCCGTGGGCGACCACGAGCACCGCGCCGCCGCGCACCGACTCACGCGCGAGGTCCTCGGCGATCACGTCGCGGAAGTAGGGCGTGGCGCGCGCGACGACGTCCTTCAGACACTCGGTGCGCGGGATGTACTCGGCGGGAACGTCGCGGTAGCGCGGGTCGCCGGCGGCGTCGCGCGGGTCGCCCTCGGGTAGCGGCGGCGGCGGGACGTCATAGGAGCGACGCCAGCGCTGGAGCTGCTCGCGGCCGAACTGCTCGGCCGTCTCCTTCTTGTCCTTGCCGGTGAGATCCCCGTAGTGGCGCTCGTTCAGCCGCCAACTGCGCCGCACCGGCAGCCAAGACCGGCCCGCGGTGTGTAGCGCGATCTCGGCCGTGCGGATCGCGCGGGTCAGCAGCGACGTGTGCACGATGCGCAGGTCGAGACCGGGCTCGTCGGCGAGCAGCCGGCCGGCCGCCGCGGCCTCAGCCTCGCCGTCGGCCGTGAGGTCGACGTCGTGCCAGCCGGTGAAGAGGTTCAGCTCGTTCCACTCGGAGCGGCCGTGTCGAAGCAGTATCAAATCGGGCACGGCGCCTAGCGTAACCATCTTCAAACCGCCCTGGCGGGTCGGGCCCGCCGGTGCCAGACTGGCCCGATGCGCCACGACATCCCCGCCGCGATGGCCGCGCGCATGGCCGACCTCGAGGCCCGCGACGCCGCCGACCGGCTCGACGGCACGGCGCACCTCGCCCGGCTGCGCCAGGTGCCCCGGGTGACCGGCGAGTTCCTCGCGCTGTTATGAGTAGTGCAG
>JAJZSX010000141.1 GCA_021849435.1 Actinomycetes bacterium
CGCGTCGACCAGGGTCGTCTTTCCGTGGTCGACGTGGGCGATGATGGCGATGTTTCGTAACGAGGTGCGTAGTGACATGACTGAACCACGCTAGTAGGCGGCGCCCTGTGGTCATGCTAGGCGGCCAAGCGGTCTCCGGGACAACTGAGGACGATAGCGGCGCGCACCAGGTCGCGGGCGCCGGCTCGGACGTTGGCGTCGGTGCCGTCGACCGCGAGGATCACCCCCGCATCGGGCCATACCCCGACGTATCGACGAGGTGCGCGCCCCTCGGGTTCGGCGAAGGTCGCGGCCGCCAGGTCGGCGCGCAGCCCGGGCCCGGCGCTGCGTCGTGGCACGCCGCCGCGCAGGCGCACGACCACGTCGCCGCGTCCGATGATGAGGTCTCGACGGGCGCGCAACGTGGCCCGCGCCCGCTCGACGTCGTAGTACGCGTCGGCGCTGGCGACGGCCCAGTCGGTGGCGAGACTCGACGCGACGTCAGTGAGGGCCCCGGCCCAGTCGACGGCGCCGGCTTGGACGAGCGCTAACTCGGCGGGGTGACGGTTCGCGAGCCACGCGCCGAGTGAGCCCGACCGCTGGCTACCGGTGGCCGCGCGGCTGAGCAGGTCGTCGATCTCGTCGCGCGTCGCGTCGCGCAGCGTCGCGGCGCGCGAGTTCGCCACGCGTCGAAGCGCGCCGTTGCCAAGGATCCGCCGCGCGGCCGTCGGCGACCAGGAGAAGGGGGTCGCGGGCCGCCCGCCGCGCTCGACCAGCCACGCGTCGATCCGACGATGGCGGTCGGTCGCGACGCCGCCCAGTCGTTCGGCGAGGGTGCGCCGGTTCGCGTCGGTGACGTTGTACGTTTCGCCTGGTGCGTCGCCGATGACGCGGGCGAGGGCGTCGGGGGCCATGGCGCGTACCGTGAGCTCGGGGTTGCTCATCGGCGCGCCGCCGCCAGCACGTCGTCCAGGGCGGCCCCGAGCACGGTCACGTCCACGTCGTCGCTCGCCAGCTCACCGGTGGCCGTGGAGAACATCGCGACCCGCCACGGTGTCACCGACGTGCGAAGCGTGTGCACCAGCGCGTGGAAGCGCATCAGGCGTGCGGCGCTCGTGCCGATGGGCGAGGTCGTGACGTCCACGAGCACCGTCGACGCGGTGGACTCGGTGCTGGTGCCGATGACCAGGTCGATCACGTCACTCAACACGACCGCACCGCCAGCCAGGGGTAGCCGCGAACGCAGGGCGGTGTGCACGGACCACGTGGCGGGCACGGGGGTGAGCGCCCGGGTGAGCGTCGCGGCGTGCGCACTGACCTCGGTGGCGAGTCGGGCTCGCCCGTCGGCGTCGAGGTCGTCGAGGACGCTGCGCAGATCGCGCGACGGCTGGTCAACACCCCAAGCGCGCAGCGCGTCATCAAAGGCGTCGTCACTACGATGGCCGACCGCGATGAGGCGCACGAGCTCTGCGACGAGCGCGCCGCGAAGCCGGCCGATCGGGGCGCGGGCGATTTCGATCGCGTCGGCGTGGCGCACGACGTTAGCGGCGGTGATGACGAGCGGCGACGTGCGCGTGAAGCGGTCTCTCACCTCGCCGAGACCGTCCTCGAGAATCGCGCGAAGACCGCTGGCGGTCTCGGTGTCGCGTGGCGGACGCTCAGCGCGCTCGCCGCGCAACACCTCGAGGATCGAACCGGAGGGAGTGGTCGTCGTCAAGGTCACGAACCACTCTTGCGCGCACCTGTGACACGCGTTTAACGTGACGCCGTGTTCGTCGCCGTGTTCAGCTTCTTCGTCGTCGCCGTCATCGTGCTCAGCGTGCTCGTCGTGCGTTTCGCGATCCGCCGGGACCGCGAGCGGCGCGGCTAACGATCGAGGCGCGCCTCGAGGTCCTTGATCGCCCGGTCGAGGTCGGCGATGGCCCGTTCGATAACGGCCAGACGGGCGTTGACGATGGCTTCGACGCGTTCGTCCACGCGTTGGTCGACCTGTTCGCGCAGTCGTGAGTCGAGCGAGTCAACGAGGGGCTGGGCGAGCTGCTTGAGGCGGTCGCGCAACTCGTGGGACTTGGGATTCGGCTCGTCGCTCACGCGGCCAGATTACGCCGGTGCGGGCGGGCAGTAGACGCCGGCGTTGAACTGCAGGGTGTTGAACTCGCCCGACCACGGCGGGTTCAACAGGGTCGACTCCTCGCTCGAGAGGGTCGAGCGCGGCGAGCAGACGGCGCTGAAGGCGATGTAGCCGCGGATGTTGCTGCCCGGCGTGCCCAGGACCGGCACGGGACCACCGCCGCCGAAGGCGAGCGCGACGAAGACCGGCATCGGCGCGTTCGCCAAGTGGTAGTTGCGATACTCGGACTGCGAGGCGTACACGCCCGCGTTGAGCGAGGGATCCACCGAGGCGATGCCGGTCGACCAGCCCTTCAGCATGGCCGCCCAGTAACCGGTGTACTGGGCCATCGTGGCGTTGGACGCACCGCCCGGGGCGTCCAGGCCCGAGTGGGAGTCGGGGTAGCCCTCGGGGTCGAGGATCACCCAGTCGGGCTTGAGACCGACGCCGAGGCTTCGGTACTGGTCGATCTGGGTCGCCACCCAGGCCCCGGCGGTGAAACCGTGCTTGTAGTAGGTCGCCGGCGCCACGGTCTCACCCGGCAGTGGCCCGCTGATCGTCCAGAACGAGAGCCAGGTGACGCGCTTGTGGGCGTTGTAGATGCTCTGGCCCATGAGGAAGTCCGGCGAGTTGGCGACACTCGAGGCACTAGTGAAGCCGACCCACGGCGACGCGGTCGTGCCGAGTCCGCCGGTCTCGCTGACGATCGGCCACCCGTCGAGCACCGACTGGGTCCACTTGCTGAATGGTATGGCGTACACACCCACGCCCTGGGGCGGTGGTGCGTTGATGCCCGCGGCGTAGAGGCTGAGCGATCCGTTGAGCACCAGGCCGGTGACGACGGTGCCCACCGTGCGAGCCGAACTCCCGGCGGTCACCGACACGTCCGTCGAGGTCCACGGCGCAAAGCCGCTCGGACTCGTTAAGACGAAGAGGTCCCCCCAGTTGGCGGCCTGTCCCGCGATGGTCACCTGGGTCGGTGTGACGTTCAAGAAGAGCGCGCCGCTGAGCGGTGGTGAGCCCGACGCGACCGCCGTCACGTTGAGCATGGTCCACGGGAACGTGGGGGTCGGGTTGGCGGTGGTCGTCGTTGGCGCGAGAGACGTGGTGGTCGTTGAGGTGGTCGTTGAGGTGGCCGCGGCGGAGGCGAAGGCGGTGCTCTGGTTAAAGCTCGTCAGCGGTGCGCTGAACAGCTCGACGGAGCCCATCGGGTTGAGCGCTGCCACGAAGACGCTCGTCGACGAGGACGACGCGGCGAGCGGTCCGTGCAGCCGAGATCCCCCGGTCAAGCGGGTCACGTCCTGGACCAGCCAGGTCGTGGGATTCGTTGGGTTGGCCGAGAACACCTGGAGGTCGCCGTTGACCGCGGTAGCGGCGACCGCGGGGATCGGGCCGGGGATGACGACGGGGTCGCTCGAGGACTTGGCGGCGTGGGCGCTTTGGGTGAGGTTGACCGGTGTGCCCGTCACGTAGGGGACCGGATCGGCACTGCTCCAGGCGAGTGTGATGACCTCAATCGTGTTCTGCGCGGTGCGCGCCGCGACCATCGCGCTCTGTCCGGTGACGACGACGTTGGCGAGGCCCGTCGCGAAGATGCTCCCGGTGATCGAGCTCAGGTCGGTGGCGACGGTGGCGTGCCAGGCCTGGCCGGGGTGGGTGTGTACCCACATCCAGGAGGCTGCGTCGTTCGGGCTCAGCATGATGAGGTGTCCGTTGGTGTCGACGTAGAGCACGTCGACGGCGCCCGTCGGGTCGATGAAGGGGATCGGGTCGGCGCCCGGCTGCGGCGCGTCCAGGCCGAGCGAGCGGTCCGCCCATTGATTCGTGCCCGACGTCGTCTGCGTGAGCACCGCGACGTCGTTGCTCGCCGTGCGATACGCGATAGCCCCGATCGTACCGTTACTCGTGCCGTGGGGTCCCCCGAGCATCGTCGACTTGTTCACCACCGAACTCAAGGACTGCGCGTTCCACGGCAGCGGGCCCGTGCCGTTGTTGAGGAACTCATAGAGCGGAAGGCCCGACGGACCCGTGCTCGCCGATGGACCAGTCGCACCGCCGATGTGGGCGCCGACGCTGACGAGCCCCGCGCCGAGCATCGCGCCAACGAGGGCGAGACGTGCCAGGCGCGTGCGACTACGTGCAGCGAGGGTCGTCCGTCGTCTTGTGATGCAGCCAAGTCTACGGGTGAGGTCTCGCTGGATTCCGGCGCCCCCGATCGACGGGCCTCGCTAGGCGATGCGTGCGGAGACCGTGGTCACCCTCGACGCGGGGCTTCGTCGACCGGCCACGATGTAGCGAACGACAACGTGGTAGGCGACGCCCGCGCTGAGCCGTCGGATGATGAGTGACGCGCCGCGTTTGGTGGCCACCGCCCAGTTCCGTCCGCCGTTGAGCGAATACTGGAACGCGCTGACCGCGGGCGCGGTGGGTTGCGCGATGAACAACTGGGCGCCGCCGCTGAGTGCCACCACTCGCGTGATCGTCGGCGCACGCAGTGCCGTGAGTGTCGGCGTGACGGTGATCACGGAATTGAGCAGTGTCGCACTCTCGTAGGTGACCGTCACCGTGAGAGGCCCGGGAAGCGAGTTCGAGACGCGTACCGAGCCCGAACCGTTCGCGTCAGTCGTGACCGCGTAGGACGCGCTGCCCGTACCGGTCTGACTCGAAGGGTCGGCGTTGAAGCGCACCGCGCCGCCCGGTGCGCTCGCGGTGAGGGTCACCGACGCGTTCGCCACGGGTCCGCCGTCTTGGTTGCGCAACGCGAACGAGACGGTCGCGTTGGCGTTCGCGCGTACCCGGTTCGTCGACACCGTCGCCGTGCTCGCGCCCGCGTCAAAGGCGATGGGGCAGAGTCCACTGAGGAAGGTCGTGGCGTTCGGGCTGCCGAGACCCGACGCCATGTCGTAGCCCGGTCCGGCGTTGTAGACGCCGACGCCGAAGATGTCGTTGTTGCCTCGGGTGACGTCGTTGAAGCCGGTCGTGGCCATGGCGTAGAGCGCGGGGTTGATCAACCCGAGGCGACTGACCCCGCACTGTTGGGTGCCGACCGCCACGAGGGCGCTCACGAGCGGCGCACCGATCGACGTGCCGCCGATGCTCGACCACCCCGAACCGCAGTTCGTGCCGCAGTCGACCACTCCGGTACCGGTGAAGTACTGGATGAACCCGGTCGACGGATCGCCCATGACCGAGAGGTCCGGCACGAGTCGCATCGGCTCGCCGGTGGCGATCCCCGGGGCGTTCTGCCACGCGGGCCGTGACCAGATGGTCGAGATCCCACCGCCACCAGCGCCGCCGCCACTGCCGACCCCGGAGTTCCAGACGGACTCACGGAGCGGTGCGATGTTGGTAACACTCAGGCCCCCGACCCCGGTGACCAGGGGCTGGGAGGCAGGATCGTCGACCGCGGGCGCGTTGGTGGTGATGCCGTTGCAGTCCGAGGAGCCGTTGTCACCCGACGCGGCCACGACGGTCTGACCCTGGGCCGCCATCTGCTCGAAGATCGCCTGTTCGGCGTTGACGGCCCCGTTGGGGTCCTGCTCGCAAGTCCCCCAGGACGTCGTGACGACTGACGCGGTGTTGTCGTCCGCGATCCGCTGGTACGCGTCGACGGGACCGGCGGAGTTGTTCGGTGCCGCGTAGACCGCGATGGTCGCGCCGGGGGCGAGCGCCGTCGCCTCTTCAACGTCGAGTGTCGCCTCGTCGCTGTAGGCCCCGGTGGCGCCACCGTCGACCTTGACGTTGTCGATCGTCGGCGTGAGTCCGTAACACGCGTCGTAGGTCGCGAGGTCGCTCGGGCTGTAACTGCCGAGCTCGTAGACCGCGATCGTCGCGCCAGCGCCGGTGAAGCCATTCGCCCACGCCGAGTCGAGTCCGTAGAGCCGGGCCTGCTGCTGGATGCTGTAGCCCCCGAGCCCGTTCGGGGTCGTCGCCGTGGGGGACTGGCCGCCCGTCGCGCTCGCGCACGTCGTCGGCGTGGCCACGTGGTTCGTGACGCGAGTGGACAGGGCGAGGGCGTGCGGGGTCACCACGGTTGAGAGACCGGCCACGGCGCGCACGTCGTGGGCGATTGGTGTGGGCAGTGTCGCCGGGGTGACGAACTGGGCGGCGAGATGCGTGGGGGTGCGCACCGTCGCAACAGACGCTGAGAAGGCCCGGGCGATGTCGGTCGTCGAACCGCTGACCGGCAGGATGATCCGACCGCGACTCAGTGCGCCGACGTGCAAGTGGAAGGAGGTGAAGTAGCGGCGTACCGCGGCGACTACGTCGGCGCGCGCGCCGAAGCGCGCCGCGAACTGGGCGGTGGTGAGGAAGTGCCGGTACTGCGGCGAGGCGGGGTTCGTCAGTCCCGCGAGGAACGCCGTGAGGGCCGCGTGGTCCGGTTCGGCGAGCGCGACGTCAAAGGAGGTGGTGATCGGACGCGCGACGCTCGAGTACGTGGCGGGGATCGCGCAGGGTTGAGCGCC
>JAJZSX010000142.1 GCA_021849435.1 Actinomycetes bacterium
TTGGTCGCAGAACCCGGCCTCGGTGAGCCGGCTGGTGACCTCGGCCAGTTTGGCCCACGTGCTGTCGCGGTCGGGCTGATCGAAGATGGATCGCACCAGGGTGGCGATCATCGGCCAGCTGGCCTTGGTGCACCGGGTCGCCAGGTTCGCCATGAAGTGGGTGCGACAGCGCTGCCAGCTCGCCCCGGCGAGCACCTGGGCGATGGTGACCTTGATGCCGCCGTGGGCGTCGGAGATCACGAGTTCGACCCCACTTAAGCCCCGGGCCACGAGCGAGCGCAGAAAGGCCGTCCACGCGGCGGTGTCCTCGGTGGTGGCGATCTCGAAGCCGATGATCTCGCGCGTTCCCTCGTTGTTGATCGCGGTGGCGATGACTGCAGAGACGTTGACGACCCGTCCGCCCTCTCGCACCCGCTGGGTCAGCGCGTCGATCCACAGGTAGCGGTAGGGACCACGGTCGAGGGGACGTTCCTTGAACTGGGTCACGACGGTGTCGAGCTCTGTGGCGAGGCGCGAGACCTCGGACTTGGACATGCCCTCGATGCCCATGGCCTTGACGAGGTCGTCGACCCGACGGGTCGAGACCCCCTCGACGTAGGCCTGGCAGATCACGGCCACCAACGCCTGCTCGGCGCGTCGGCGCGGGTTCAAGAGCACCTCGGGGTTATAGACCCCTCGGCGCAGCTTGGGCACGTTGAGCTCGATCGTGCCCACGCGCGTGTCCCAGGGCCGGGTGCGATATCCGTTGCGCGAGTTCTCTCGTTCTGCGGTGCGCTCGCCGTAGGCGGCGTTGCACTGCATCGAGGCCTGGGCGCTCATGATCGCTTCGGCGAAGGCCCCGAGCATGGACCTCGCCAGGTCGGTGTCGCCGTTGGCACCTTCCAGGTACTTGCTAAGCCAGGCGCCAGCGTCGATAGTGGTGGGGACGTTCATCGTGTTTCTCCTCAAGTTGTTGTGTCAGAACTGCATCTTGAGATTGACGCGATGAACGTCGTTTTTGGTGGACCCTGTGTCAGCTCACTGGCTCGTACACCACTTGTTGGGACTCAACTTGTTCAGGTACGAGAGGCGCGACTCTTCACGTGAACTCGGATCGGCCAGCCTGATTCAGGTGAAGTTGAACTGTCATCGTACAATTAATGTGGACCACATTCCCTGCTGGGCGTGGCCGGGCACCGGGCAGATGATGTGGTACGTACCAGGAGGCGGGGCTGTAAAACTAGTGGTCGTGGCGTACCAAAGTTTTCCCTGTGGTGCCGGAACGGGCATGACGAAGGCCCCATCGGCGGCGACTTGCCCGACCATCATCGCCATGCGTGGATAGGGCGGAGCCGCAGTGGTCAACTCGAAGCCGTGAGGATGGCCGGGATCGCCGTTGGCAAAGTCCACCGTAATCGTGGCCTTCGCAGGAACACTCACGGTGGGGCCATCGATCCCGTCAATCTGCCAGTACATGCCGGGGCGACTGCCGGGAGCTCCCAGAGCGACGAGGGTCACGTGCGTGCTGCGGTAAGTGAGCGTGTGACCCTCGCGACGCACCTGGCGTCCGACCTGGGCCGCCAGGGTCTCCATGCGCCGTGCCGGTACGAAGCCGCCCGTCGCGCCTTGGGCAATGTCAGAGCCCCCGCCAGCCATTCCGCTTCCCGCCCCCATCATTCCCCCTCCTAGGTAGTTGGCGGTAGATGACGTCGTCGATCCGCCACCATCCGCTAGGAAAAATGCTGCTGTGCCGCCGGCGCCGAGTGCGAGGGCGAGCGTCGGGATGATGATTTTTGTCCAATTCATATTGGTTCCTTCAAAGTTGGTTGATCCGGTGCTGTGGTGTGTGGTTTTCTCGGGTACAAGGTGAGTGCGAGCAGCATGAAGAGTGGGCCGGAATTAAGGTCGGTGGCATTTCCGGCGAAGATGCCACCAAAGTTCTGGCCGACGGCCCAGAAGGTCAAACTGAGGAGCATTCCAATCCAGAGAACAGGACGAACCCAGCGTTGGCCTCGCCAAATGTAGATCCCGACGAACACTTCAACAGCGACGAGAACGAGCACGAGTGGCAGCCCCGCTCGCTCGATGAAGATGTTCGTGATCATGTCGAGCTGCCGAAGGACGCCGGGTTCGGGAAGGTTCATGTTGATCGTCGTCAGTAGCACCGAGACAGGCGGGTAGGGGCTCGGGAGTATCTCGACGGCCGCACCGATGCACCACAGCACGGTCCACACGAACCGACCACCGCGCTCGCCCAGTAGGCCATCGCCGGCGACTGACGACTCCGTTGGCCCCTGGTTGATTTGGGTCGTGGGCCAGACCAGCAGGCCGATCAAACCGTAGAGCAGCACTGCGCCGGGGGCGCCACCGGCGAGAGTCGCGGTCCCAGTGAAGAGCCTGCCAAATCCCTCACCGATCGCCCAGACGCCAAGTACCCATACGAAGGAAACTGTGAGAGCTAGTCGGACAGTGCGTCGCCAAAGGAGTCCAAGGCCAATGAGTAGCTGAATAGTTGCAAAAACACCGTTCCATATTGCCGGGTGGACAACCAAGACTTTTGACAACGCAATGATGAATTGACCTATGGCATCGGGCTGATACATAGCATTCATGACCAGAAACTGAGTCACGAATCCCTTGGTAAACATGTACGGCTGAAATTGCAAGCCAGCGTCGAGTAGCCAGAGGAGGCCAAGCGCTACTTGAATTCGTCGCTGAGTGAGAAGGTGGCGTCGCTCTGAGTGATGAAGCGCCGATGTCGTAGTTGGGACATCGGGCGATGGCCCGTGGAAGATCTTGGCTGAGTAAACTGGAATGGAAAATTTCATCCGTTGCCGCCCACCGCGCGTGGCGAACCCGCGCGGGTGATGAAACGCGCCGATGCCGCACTACGCATCACGAGTCGCGCGCTGGCAGGTGGTTCCATCCAGGCGTGACGCAGCGCCACGGCTTCAACACCCGAGAGCACGGCGCAACTTGCGTTCGGAGAGCCGACCCCATGAGAAGGGTTCGCCGTCAATGAGTACTCCGGGCGCGAAGACCAGCTTGCATTGCTCGGCCAGTCGTCGACCATTCTCGGAATCCAAGGGAACCGTTTCGATCACAAGTGGGACGTCCGCTCGGAGAGATTCCAAGATGTCCTTCGCTTGATCGCACAGCACGCAGTCGGGCTTAGTGAGAAGTGTGATCCGCTTCATGAGCGACCCACTCGGGCCATTTCGGCCGCCATCTGATGTAGCAGCGTCGCGACGGGCACGTACATTGTGTAGTCGGGCGCACCACCGTAGTCAGCCCGCCATCGGATGCGACCAGTGGGACCAACGACGATGAAGGAGTGGCCGTCCGCGCTCGTGCCCATCATCGTGAAGTCATTCGCGTGGTAGGTCTTCGACACGGCGAGGTTAGGGTCAGAGAGCACCGGGATCGTGGTGCCGTACGTAGCGGCCGCTTGCTTCAGCGCACTCACATTGTTTGTAGTGATACTGACAACTTCACTGATCCCCGCGCGGCGAAAGGCCCTCATGTGTGATTGGATCGCCTGGAGCTGCGTCCAACACGGCTGGCAGTCGATGCCTTCCTGGAAAAAGAGTAGAACCGTCTTTCCCCGTTGGGCGGCGAGGCTGAAATCTCCCCCGCGGTTTGACGCCAATGTGAAACTTGGAGCAAGCGATCCGGGTCCGGGTTGCCCGACTTGATAGGGGTACACGGTCGAGGGCTTCGAAGTGACGCGTCCGCTGGTGAGAAAGATGAGGAAGAGGATGACGGCCCCGGCCGTCACACCGAGACCGGTGCGGATCCAGATGGAGCGTCGTCGGGCATTCCTGGCCCGAACGCTCCACGACTGACTCGAACCTTGCGTTTGGCTAGCATTGCGCTGATCGCGGGGGGTACTTTGGTTCGCTGGGCGAGGTCTGGTGCGGGCGTTGTTTCGCGATGTCATTGTTACCGCTCTCGATCTGCTGGGGATTCGGAGTTGCTGGATGTCTCGTCTGCGGACGGGCCCGAGTCGGAATGGTTGGCCACTTGATGGACCGCCATGACCGCGAGGCCGCCAAGTGCCGCGAACACCGCGAGGGCGGTGAGCCAGCCGGGCACGTGCCCGAGCCAAGTAGTGGCGACGTGCGCGTAATGTTGGGCGTCGCCAGATACCGTCACCTGCCATCCTCGAGAAGCCATGTCGGGTCCGGTGTAGGCCAGCACGCCAACCAACAGCCCCATTGCGATCAGGAGCATGCCACCCACGAAGCTGGAAAGTGACACGGTCCGTGAGTGTCGTGCGAGACGCACGCGGACACTTCGACTAGTGAGCCAGCGCGTTGCTCCAATCTCGCGGCCATCCCAGACGAGAGCGATCACGAAGAGCGGCGCCACCATGCCAAATACGTACGCCAACCCGAGCACCATGGCTGTGAAGAAACTCCCCGCGGCGCCAGAGAGCGCGACGACACCCGCCAATACTGGAGCGCAGCAGGCGGTCGCCACACCCGAGAACGCACCCAGGACGAAAGCCGCTCCCGGCCCCTCCCCTTGGCGGACCCTGGCTCCGAGCATCGGGATCGGTAGGCGAAGACCAGCAATCATGGTAACGCCCATGACGATCATTGCGACCGCCATTACCGAGTAAACAAGGCCGTGCTCGCCGCTGATGAGCCGGCTCAGAGCCGACGCTCCAGCGGCCAAGGGCAAGATTATTGTGGCGACTCCGGCAGCGAAGACGAAGGTCATGGCAACTAGGCCTCGGCGACGGTGTATGCCCGTGGCGAGGTAGGCGGGAAGCATGACCGATACACAGCATGGCGCGAAGAGGGCGACGATGCCAGCGAAGAAGGCCGCAATCACCGAGGTGCTGAACAAGAGCGACGACACTTCAAACCCCTGACTACTG
This sequence comes from Actinomycetes bacterium, assembly GCA_021849435.1. The sequence continues at coordinate 4,865 of JAJZSX010000142.1, forward strand.
CGCTGGTTACTACTAACAAGCATAGTAGATGGGTTCAGCCTCTTCCGTCAGGTAGTGGCCGTGTTGGTTACTCCGTGGGCGTGAGGACTATGACAGGTGTTTCCATGTGCCGACGATGTCGCCGTTGTGGTCATCGGACATTCCGGTAGATGGGCAGCACCGAGCGCGGGGGTGACAGCCGCGATCGCGGGGAGGACGAAGACGGCAATTGCGAGGGCGAAAACGGACAGCAACGTCGCGGGGCGGAGCGGACGTGCCGGCTCGAGGAGGCGGCGAACTCTCTCCAGTGCGCCGGCGCCACCGGCGGCCAGAGCCATACTCGGAGCCTCTCCACCGGACATTGTTACCATCGCCGTGGCTACCGGCAGACGTCCGTAACGACGCGCCGCCACGTCATCGGCTACCAGTTCCACGAGTCGAGTGATCTCACCACTTGCCCGTGCGAAGAGCGGAACTCGAGGGAAGGCCCGATTCAACGCTGCGGCGGTCTCAAGCACGAGATGATGACGCCCGGACAGGTGAGCCCTTTCATGGGACAGGACGGCCTGAAGTTGTTCACTGTCTAACGCGCTCAAAGCGGCAGACGTGAGTACTACTCGGCGGTGGCGTCCGGGAAGGCAGTACGCCGCCGGAATGGCATGTTCTAAAATCACTGTCCCCGAGTGCTCACTACTTCTAGTGATGAGGTTCAGGGTCCGAGCGAGGCGAGCTCGATCGCGGGCCGAGTGGATCAAACCCGCCACTAGACAACTCAAACTACGAGTCACTACCGCCAACGCTAGGACCAGTCCCGCCAGGGTCACACCGACGCCAGCCGAAGTGGCGTAGCCGTTCTTAATCGCCATGAGACACGCCTGAAGTACCGCTGCCAGATTGGTACTGAACGGGGCAGTGGGGGCTGCGATGGTGATGCCGGCGAGAATCACCGAAGCCAGGACCGAGGCACTGAGGATCTGCCAGCAAGCAATCGCAAGGCGGGGGGATCGCGTGGCCCAGGTGCCACTCCTCAGTGCCATCGGACCCAGCAACCCGAGCAGTCCGGCGTAGCCGAAGAGCAGTATCGCAACGGTCACAATCGGTCCTCATCGTGTGTGCCGAGCCGTTCGTCGAGCGCTCGATGGAGCGCAGTTGCTTCATCGGGAGACATGGCGTCGATGAAATGAATCAATGTGGCAGTCGCGTCACCGGCCTGGGTGAAAGCCTGGCTCATCAGCTGGGCGGCGTAGGTCTCGCGTGAGGCCGAAGGCTGGTAGAGATACGCTCGACCCTCGCGTTCTCGGTTCAACCACCCTTTGCGATACAGTTTGTCCATTACAGTCATGACAGTGGTGTAGGCGAGGGGACGTTGCTCCTGTAGTTCCTCAAGCACTTCGCGTACTGACATTGGCTGCTGTGCGAACCATAATCGGTCCATGATCGCCGACTCTAACTCTCCGAAGGATCGTACTGATCGCAAGTTTCCTTGTCCTCTCTGCTCGAACTAGGACCCGGCCATCCTGACGACGCCTCGTCTAGTCGATCATAGTTGCTGCCGTTCAACTAGTGAATGTTGTTGAGCAGCTGTTGCACCGTCGTCGACTGGACACGAAAGCGTGGGGCGGGAGCCATGCCGGTCCATCTTCTGGGCCGCGAACAGGAGCGAATCAGTCGGTCGTGTCCTGTCCCCGGTGT